>NZ_KV797559.1:0-481 GCF_001809405.1 Corynebacterium sp. HMSC055A01
AGCCAAACCAGGCGTGCGCATCACCTACCGCGCACAAGGCCCCAACACTCTCTCCATAACCGACGATGCCACCACGATTGCCAACATGCGCGGTGTCCTCGAATCCACCAACACCACCGACCTGCTTCAAGCCGCCAACGACGTCTTCTTCAAAGAAAGCACCGGTTCCAAACCGGCAGTGCGCACCCAAGTCATCGTCACCCTCAACGAGCTAGACCAGATCATTAACGGCGAGGGCGATGAAATAGAGCTCAACCTCACCAACGGCGGGCGAATGACCGGGGCGGAATTCTTAACCCACAAGTTTGCTGAAATAGGGTATGCCACCATCGTGCACCCTATTGAAGGACCCATCGACACCTTCCGGCTAGAGCGTGGAGCAAACTTCAAACAACGCCTTACCCTGCATGCTGAATTCCACACCTGTTCAAGACCAGGCTGTAACAAGCCGGCTGATTACTGCCAAGTCCATCACCTCATC
>NZ_KV797560.1:0-404 GCF_001809405.1 Corynebacterium sp. HMSC055A01
TGGACGTTTTCCCAAAAGGTGCTCTACGCACTCGATAAAGAAGTCGCAGCCAGGCGTGAACGACGCATCAACAAACTGCTAAAAGCATCCCGATCGCCAAACCTTGATGCTTGCCTTGAAAACGTGGTCTGCACGCCTGACCGCAACATCAACCCCGAGCAAGTCAGCAGACTCGCCCACGGACAATGGTGCCACCTAGGTCAAAACATTGTCATCCTGGGCAAGTCCTCAGTCGGTAAAACATACCTCGCCCAAGCACTCATCACCGCAGCATGCCGCAACGACTACTCCGCACGGTTCTACCGCACCGACATGCTCGCCGCCGAACTGGCAGTCCTCCAACCCGATAACCCCACACGGCTGAAGTTCATCCAGCAGCTCCACGACGTCGACGTCCTGGTCCT
>NZ_KV797561.1:0-359 GCF_001809405.1 Corynebacterium sp. HMSC055A01
TTTTTCCGTTGAGGAGGTCGTTGACTACTTCCCGATGGTGAAATGGGTCGATGGTGAGGTAGAGAGGAACCAGTCACCTGGAAGAGATCGATCCAGTCGTTGGTGTGCAATCTGGGAGGTAGGGTCGCGGGGTCGATTCCTCGCGAGCGCAACCATGATTGTGTCTCTGAACGTGATGAAAACAACCCTGCCCTTCGGAGAATTTCCCCTATCCCGCGTCCCCGGGCAGTGAAAACGGTGTGCACCATCGCCTGAAAGGCTTTGCGCTGCTCTATCGGAATCTTCGGGTCACCCACCCGGCGGATCACTAAGATCCCCCCGTCAACGTTTGGCTGTGGCCGGAAAGCAGACCTTGGTAC
>NZ_KV797562.1:0-533 GCF_001809405.1 Corynebacterium sp. HMSC055A01
CAGCGCTTCAGCACGTGATGACTCTGACGCGTCTGGCGGCGAAACGATGGAAGAAGAGCTCAAGCGTTTGCGCCGCGAAAACCGTGAGCTGAAGCGAGCAAACGGGATTCTTAAGACTGCTTCGGCTTTTTTCGCAGCGGAACTCGACCGACCCACGACCAAATGATCTCTTACATCGACGCGTATAAGGATCAGTTTGGGGTCGAGGCCATCTGCCGAGTCCTTAAACAAGCAGATCGTGGATTCATCACCTCACGCGGCTACCGCAAAGCCACCACACGTGTTCCCAGTGCAAGGGCCTTAAACGATAGCCTTCTCATCCCAGAGATACAGCGTGTGCATGCGGAGAATTTCTCGGTCTACGGCATCCGCAAAATGTGGCACGCGATGAACCGTGAAGGCTTTCATATCGGCCGCGATAAGACTGCACGACTGATGAAGCTAGCTGGTGTTTGCGGCCGCAGACGCGGACGAACCCCCGTGACCACGATCAGCCCGAAGACACCGGATCATCGCCCAGACCTAGTGCAGCG
>NZ_KV797562.1:633-1365 GCF_001809405.1 Corynebacterium sp. HMSC055A01
GTCACTGAAGTATTCCACCGCTCTCGCGGATTCCGGAATCCGGCCGAGTGTGGGAACAGTCGGCGATTCTTATGACAATGCACTAGCCGAAACAGTCAATGGTCTCTACAAGGCGGAACTGATTCATGCCCAAGGCCCGTGGACATCGGTCGGAGAAGTCGAACTGGCCACCTTGCGGTGGGTGCATTGGTGGAACACTAAGCGGCTTCACGAAGCATTGGACTACGCCACCCCACAAGAAGTAGAAACCGAGTACTATCTCACCCAGCCCATCAACACAGGGCCGTAAAAGAAGCGGAACTAAACCCAGGACGCTTCAGACTGCCTATTATCCCATCACCTAGTCTTGAAGCTCCGCGCAGCCAGATGGGTAAGTGCTGTACCAATAAGTCCTCTGTGGCCATCCCTCACACTGAGGGCATTCGCTACCGACAAACTGGCCCGGCCTACAAGACACCTGAGTGGCAGAAAATATACGGTACCTGGCGCAATGTGATTGAAACTCGTAATGACTACGTGAAGAACAATCGTGGTGGTGCTGCTATTGGTGACCACACTAGGAGGCCGGTTCGTGGTTTTGCTGCGGCCTTCTTCTATACGGCTCTTGGTGTGGTTGCGGCCAATGCCTCCATGATCCGGCGCTTTCTTGGCCGGGTGGAGCGAGATGAAAAGACCCCGCCTCCTGAAGGCCGTGAGCCTCAGCCGCCGCGCGATCCGGCGCGCGAGAAGGCA
>NZ_KV797562.1:1465-12920 GCF_001809405.1 Corynebacterium sp. HMSC055A01
TAGAAGTCGTTTTAGAGGGGACGAACCATGCTGTGTTTGTTATTGGTCAACACCCAGATCAGAGCGAAAACGACCAAACCCACCGCCCGAAGGAGGTGGGTTTATCTCACGGAGGCAGTTTCGCAAACGATTTAAGGTCGTTTCACGAAACCGTCCCTGGATGCTGTCGGACTAACAGGATTTGAACCTGCGACCCCTACACCCCCAGTGTAGTGCGCTACCAAACTGCGCCATAGTCCGCCGTCGCACCATTTGGTGCAACTGCTACAGATTACACCAGCGGTATTCGCTTCGACAAATCCCAGGTTGATGCGCGTTTTGAAGGCTCTAGAACTCGCCGGTGGAGTAGACCCACTGCCCGTCTTGTCTGCGGAAAGAGGAGCGTTCCCGCTGAGAGCCTTGTGCGGCGCCCTTATAGAAGGCCTCGAACTCAACGACGCCGGTATCGTCCAAGGGGCCGCCGGCGACGGTATCGATAATATCGAGGCGGTAAAAGTGGATGCCGTTATCTGCGAGGTTGAGGCGCTCAGGGCGGGTCTCTGGGTCCCAGGTCCGGAGCAAATAGTCCTCGTCGCCGGTGACGAAAGCACTGAACCGCGAGCGCATCAGCGCCTCGGCCGAGGGTGCGGGTGTGCCGGCGTGGTAGCGCGAGCAGCACTCGCCAAACGTCAAGCCGGTTCCGCAGGGGCAGCGGGCAGCCGGATCAAGAGGGTTGAGAACAATCATGTGAATCTATTGTGCCGCGGTTGTCACGGTGGTGGTCACCTCGACGGTGAGGAGGGAGTCGATGGTGGTGGACGTGGAGGCGTCGCCAAGCGCGCGTTGTTGATCCGCGCTAAGGGAGGCGGGGAGAGTCACCGTACGTGTAAATCGGGATTCGGACTCTTGGGTAATGCTGACAGACACAGCTTCGAGAGCCTTCGCGTCGATCTTGTGTGCCTTGCCCGCCGCCTTGATGGCCTGGGTGCTTGCCACAGCCAGTGCGGACATGAGGAGGCCTTCAGCGGTAAAACCTTGGCCCTTGCCTCCGCTCTTCTTCGTGCGGTCAGCGGTCACAGAACGGTCGTTGTGGCGTACTACGACGCCCATCCTCGTGCCCACCGCAGGGATTGCAACTGCGGAGTCATCTGCGACCGGCGCGGGAAGGTTCTCCGGAACGATGAACTGCTCCGCCCACGCGCCAATCAGGTCCGCAGCGCGTGCGGCCGCGCCTTGCTTGGTGACGAGGTGATCGGCCTTATCCAAGGCGACCAAGGATTTGGGATAGCGCGTGGTGCGGAAAATGTTCTGCGCATTGTCGATGCCAACGGTCTGATCAATGGGGGAGTGCAGCACCATGAGTGGTTTGCGTAGGCGCGGAAGGTACTCCTCCGGGTTGGTATCGGCAAGGTCTTCGAGGAAAAGGCGCGAAATGGTTAGCGCGCGGCCGCCCAAGGTGACTTCTACCTCGCCATTGGCGTCGACCTCGCCAATCTTGTCGGCGTAATGCAGCACTGAATGTGCGGGATCGAAGGGGGCACCGATGGTGGCGACGGCTTTGAGGGAACGAATGCCGTTGGCCGCCGCGAGGGCAGCGGCGCCGCCCAGCGAGTGACCCATGAGGAGTTGCGGTGCGGAGTAGTTCTGGGCCAGCCACTCGGCGGCGGCCTGGATGTCTGCAACGTTTTGGCTGAAACAGGTATCAGCGAAATTTCCCTCGGACTGTCCCAAGCCTGGGAAGTCGAAGCGTAGGGTGGCGATGCCAAAGTTTGTCAGCTGCTTGCTCACGCGGGCGGCACCGGGTGTATGGCGCGAGCCGGCAAAGCAGTGCGCAAAGATGGCGAAGGCTTGCGGAGGGGAGTCTGGGAAATCGATGGTTCCGGCCATCGTGGTACCGGTGCTGGAGGGGAGCGACACGTTCACGGATTGCATGCCCACAAGGATATAAGGGCAACTGCACGCCTGCGAACCGGGGTTGACTAAAGTCGATAGAAGACCTGTATGACGCACAAGGATGGAGGAGTGCTCATGGGCGCATTCGATTGGTTCTGGAAGGCAATGGGCGCGCAGTCCGAGCGCAACAATAAAAAGTCGAAAGCCGTCGTCACGGCTGCGGACTCGGCGGTGGAAGAAATTGCCAACTTATCGGATGCAGAGGTTGCCACCACTGCACGGGAATGCGTGAAGGATGGCGCGATTGCGGATAAGTCACGTTTCCTCGCTGCTCTGGCTGTGGCTAGCGAACGCAAGCTTGGCATGCGCCCATTTAATGTCCAGTCCCAGGCCGTTCTCCGTTTGCTTGAGGGTGATGTCATTCAGATGGCCACCGGCGAGGGAAAGACCCTGGTGGGCGCAATGGCCGCGACTGGTTTTGCGCTGACCGGAAAACGTGTCCACCTGGTGACGGTCAATAACTATCTAGCGGCGCGCGATGCCGAGTGGATGCGCCCGCTCGTGGAGTTCTTCGGCCTCACGGTGGCCTCGGTCACCGAGAAGCTAGGCCCGGAGGAGCGTCGCTCGGCTTACCTGTGCGATATCATCTATGCCCCCGTCAACGAGCTGGGATTCGACGTTTTGCGGGATAACCAGATCACCTCCCGCGAGCAGACGGTACAGGCGCGCGCAGATGTTGCGTTGGTGGATGAGGCGGACTCCGTGCTTGTCGACGAAGCCCTCGTCCCCCTCGTCCTCGCCGGAAATCGCCCCGGTGAAGAATCTACCGGCCACATCACCAACGTGGTTTCGCGTCTGCGTGAGGAGCAAGACTACGTCATCGCGGAGGATGGGCGCACAGTGGCGCTGACCGACGATGGAGCGGCGCGAGTCGAGCGCGAATTGGGCATTGATTCGCTCTACTCCGAGGAGAATATCGGCTCCGTACTGGTCAAGGTGAACTTGGCGCTGCACGCGAAGGCGTTGCTGATCCGTGATATTCACTACATCATTACGGACGGAAAGCTGCAGCTTATCGACGCCTCCCGCGGCCGCGTTGCCGAACTGCAGCGCTGGCCCGACGGCCTGCAGGCCGCTGTGGAGGCCAAGGAAGGCTTGGAGGTATCGGAAGGAGGACGCATCCTCGACACCATTACGCTCCAGGAACTCATGCGCCGCTACCCGTTGGTGTGCGGGATGACCGGTACCGCTGTGGAGGCGACCGATCAGCTGCGCCAGTTCTATAACCTCCACGTCTCGGTCATCGATAGAAACAAGGAACTGCAGCGCTTCGATGAGGCGGATCGCATCTATGCCTCGGTGGATGAGAAGTCCCGGGCCATCGTGAACGAGATCGTCGCGATCAACAGCACCGGTCAACCAGTTTTGGTGGGCACCCACGACGTCGCCGAATCCGAAGATCTCGCCGCTGCGTTACGCGAACGGGGGATCGAGGTTAACGTCCTTAATGCGAAGAATGACGAGGACGAGGCGCGCATTGTGGCGGAGGCTGGCGACGTCGGCCGTGTCACCGTTTCCACCCAGATGGCGGGCCGCGGCACGGATATCAAGCTGGGTGGCGCTGATGAGTCAGACCGCGATGCCGTCGTCGAGAGGGGCGGCCTGGCGGTGCTCGGCACCTCGCGGCACCGTTCCTCACGTTTGGATAACCAGTTGCGCGGGCGCGCTGGCCGCCAGGGAGATCCTGGCAAGTCCATCTTCTTCGTTTCCTTAGAAGATGACGTGGTTAAACAGGGTGGGGAAGATGAATCCTTGTCCGCCCGCCCCGATGCCGACGGGCTCATCGAATCCAAAAGGGTTCGTGATTTCATTGCGCACTGTCAGCGCGTGACCGAGGGGCAGCTTCTAGAGATTCACGCGCAGACCTGGAAGTACAACCACCTGCTCGCAGATCAGCGCATCATCATTGATGAGCGGCGAGCCAAGCTGCTCGATACCGACCAAGCCTGGCAGGAGCTGGCTGAGCGGGCACCGGAGCGTGCTGCTGAGCTTCGTGACGTCCCCGCTGAAGCGCGCGAGCGGGCGGCGCGTGAGATTATGCTCTTCCACCTCGACCAGGCGTGGGCCGACCACTTGGAGTTGATGGATGATGTGCGGGAGTCTATTCACCTACGTGCCATCGCCCGCGAGACGCCAATCGACGAATACCACCGCATCGCGGTGCGCGAGTTTAAAGACCTAGCGCAGCGCGCGGTTAATGACGCCGTTGATACTTTTAAGACCGTGCTTATCGATTCAGATGGCGCCCATCTAGAGGATCACGGCCTGTCCCGCCCGAGCGCAACGTGGACTTATATGGTCTCCGATAACCCACTATCAGGGGGCGGAAACTCCGTGCTCAAGGGCATAGGAAACATTTTCCGTTGATGTAAATTGCGGAGAGGCGACTCGCGCGGGCGGCGGAGTCGCTAATATGGAATGAGTCAACATTGATCCGACCCTTCGGAGGTAAAAATGAGCGAGAATACCGGAACGCCGGAACCGCAGGCAGAAACTACTTCTGTCTTCCGCGCAGATCTTCTCAAGGAGATGGAAAACGGCACCGCGGCGGGTTCTGACGCCTCCGTTGCTGGCGCTGAGAACTTGGCTGAGGGCCAGGCACTGCTCGTCGTCAAGCGCGGTCCCAATGCAGGCGCTCGCTTCCTGCTTGATCAGCCGACCACCACCGCCGGCCGCCATCCAGAGGCTGATATCTTCCTCGATGACGTCACCGTGTCTCGTCGCCACGCGGAGTTCCGCGCGAAGGACGGTCAGTTCGAGGTAGTCGATGTCGGATCGCTCAACGGAACCTACGTGAACCGCGAGCCGCGCAATGCTCAGGTACTCGAAGTGGGCGATGAAATCCAGATCGGTAAATTCCGCTTGGTATTCATTGCCCCGAAATAAGGCAGTGCCTGTCCTATAGAACTAGGGGAGAAGGCCGGAGAAAGCTTCCACCTGAGCTCCCCTTTTGTCATAGTGAAATCGTGAAGAAAGCAGTAGTAGTCCTATCGTGAGCGCACAGAAGTCCACCGCCGCTGCCGCAGCAGCGTCTTCGGTGGTCAAGAAGACCAAGCCTGCTAAGCAGAAGCCCATGTCTATTGGCGTAACGCTGAAGCACGTGCAGAAGCAATTTCCGGATGTGACGGTGTCGAAAATTCGCTTCTTGGAATCTGAGGGGCTGATTACTCCAGAGCGCACTGCGAAGGGCTACCGCCGCTACTACCAGAAGGACCTCGATCGTCTTCGCTATATTCTGACCGCGCAGCGCGATCACTATACGCCGCTCAAGGTTATTCGGGAACAGCTAGACGCGATGGATTCGGGGCAAGTTACCGCCATCGTGTCCTCCCAGGCCGAGGCCCTCATCAGCGCCGAGCAGCTGCGCGCGCCGGTGGTCACTCGGCTTACCGACGCCGATGTGGCCGACCAAGCAGGCACCACGCAGGAAAACATCGCCAAGCTGGTTTCTGTGGGACTGATTAAGCCGGATCCGGCGGGCTTCTTTGATACGGATGACGTGTCCATCGTGTCCGCGGCCGTGGCGCTGGAATCCTTCGGGTTTGAGGCGCGACAGTTGAAGTCGCTGCGCAATGCTGCCCGCCGCCAGGCGGACATGATTTCGCAGGTGGCAACGCCGGTGGCGCATTCGAAGTCTGATACTGCCCCGCAACAGGCCGAGGAGCTTTCTCAGCAGATGGCGGCCCTTGTTCTGTCGCTTCACGGGACGTTGGTCAAGACCGAGCTTCGTGACGAATTCCGGCCTTAAATCATACGGGCTTTTATTTCCGTAAGTTTGGCGCCGACTTTTCTACGCCACTTAACCGGCCCGACAACCATGTGCAAGGAATGTGTGTAAAAGTGGATTCCATGAACACTGAAGTATTGAAATTTCTAGGTATCCACCCCGTTGGCCCCGAAAATAACCTATGTGCTCTTTTCTATTGGGCGGAGGCGGACCGGCACGTGCCGGTGTGGGTCTCACCCATCGACGGCGCGCGTGTCCTCCAAGTACTCGAGCGGCACTTTAATGCGCGCCCAAGCACGTATGAACTGCTCATCGCCTTTGCGGATCAGCTAGATGGCATCGAGCATATTTGCGTGTCCGAGTACCGTAAGGGCGTTTTCATGGTTGATCTCCTGGATGGAACCGGTGAAGAGCACGATGCCCGCTTGTGCGACGCTCTTGTCCTCGCAGATCACTATGGGTTGCCCATTCATTTTGAGAAGGATGTGCTCGACGAGGTAGCCATTTACATTAGCGATGAGGACCTTAAAGAATATTACGGCCTAGAACGCGAGGCAGAATCCCCGGAGACGTTCCCGGAGAAGCGCATGCGCGAGTTTAAGGAGCGCCATTCCCAGCAGAGCGCGCTGGAGGACGATGACTTCGAGCAGATGATGCGTGATTCCGGAATCTCCGAGGAAGATTTGCTCGGCGGCAAAGATGGTGAAGAGGAGTAAAAGGGGAGTTTAAGCTCCCTTCCACATAATTCAGCCCTAAGCCCTGATCCCAGCTAGACATTAGAAGCGGCGCCCTTTGTGGCGTCGCTTTAGTCGTGCTACCACTGAATTTTTTAATGACACGCGTGTGACTAATGATGACAAAGTGACTCAAAAAGTCTAAAGTTCTACTAGAGGTTCACGGAGGACGACTCTTGACGCGGTCGCTGACGTGCCCTTTAATAGAAAAATAGAACTCCCCTCAAGTATCACTGGAGTAATTACGTGAGCAGTAAGAATAACCGTCCCGAGTCCAGCGCACTGCCGCTCGAAGATTTCGCAGCCAACGACTACGTTCAGGAATCCCTTTTTGATGTCGGGCCCGACGAGGAGCTGGGCTACCGCGTGCCCATCGCTTGCCAGGTAGCCGGCATTACCTACCGCCAGTTGGACTACTGGGCGCGCACGGACCTGGTGAAGCCCTCGATTCGCACTGCTCGCGGCTCTGGTTCCCAGCGCCTGTACTCCTTTAAGGACGTGCTGGTTCTTAAGATTGTCAAGCGCCTTTTGGACACCGGCATTTCTTTGCAGAATATCCGCCTCGCGGTGGAATCCCTGAGGGATCGCGGAGTTAACGATCTTGCTGAGCTCACCCTCGTCTCCGACGGCACCACGGTTTATGAGTGCCGCTCGAACGACGAAGTCATCGACCTTCTTGCCGGTGGACAGGGCGTGTTTGGCATCGCTGTCCCAGGCATCCTGAAGGAGCTTTCCGGAACCATCACTTCCTTCCCGGCCGAGCGCGTTGTGGAGGACGAAGAAGTCGACGTTGTATTTGGCCTCGACGAACTGGCTGCTCGGCGCAAGCGCAAAACCTCCTAAGGAAGCCATCCGCCGCCGCTCCTCTTAGTCACTGCAGCTCACGTCAGTGCTCTAGAGGAAGCGGCGGCTTTTTGATGTGCGGCGTCGATGCGCCTGAAATGTCCCGGTTATCGTGCCCCGGCGGCGTTGGCGATGGCCTTTTTGTCCTCTTGGGCATTTGAAGGGTCCGAGATGGTCTTGTAGGAGTCAGCGAGCTTTTCGAGCTCGGCGTCCTTTTCACCTTCACCGATATGCACCACGCTCAAGCTAACGCCCTGACCGCGCGCGGCTTTGACTGCCTCTGTAAAGCTTGCGTCATCTATATCTTGTTGGGTCCCGGTAGTAACGAGCACGACGCGGGCGTCTTTGCCCGTTTCTGCCTCTTGGTCCGTGGCGTTATCCAGTGCCGCGACCACGGCGCTGCGAGTTTGAGGAACGCCACCAGTGCCGAATTGCCGTACTGCGAAGGCCACGTTCTCGGCGTCGCCATAGGCTACATTCTGACGGAAGCCCACGGTGGCCGTGGCTGAAATGGGTGAGGAATAGTTCCAGAGAGCCACCTGGCTTCCCTCCGCGCCGACTGCCGACGCCGCCTCCGCCACGCCCTCGGTTACCTCATTGAAGTACGGCGCAAGGTTGTCGGAGGTATCAAGAAGGAACAACGTATTCGGCGCCACCCCTTGATCTTCCTTGTTTTCAGTGCTGGGCGCGGCTGATGCCGATTTGGACGGCTGTTCTGACTTCGAGGGCGTGGTCGATGCAGACGTAGTGCTAGCGCTTTCACTCGTCGGTTTCTGTACGGCTGATGACTCAGTGGTTTTATCCGCCGCTACTGGCTCGCTCGAATCGGATTCCCCTCCGCGGAAGAGGAAGAATGCGCCGATAACCAACGCCAAAACCGCGAGGACGGCCACGATGATGACCCACGGTGCGATTGCATAGTTATTCTTTCCATCCGAGTGCCGGGCCATCTTTTTCCTTCCGCGCTGGGGTCTCGGGGCAGTCAGGGCGCCCCGACGGGTCACATCAATGGTCTCTCATTGTAGCGCTCAGCGCTGCTCTAATTTGGGAGACAAGCCGCGCGCGGAGTGGCTCGGAGGCGTCGGCAAGCGCGCGTTGGCGCCGCACATACTCCGACTTTCCCTCTGGTGTTTCGATGGGGACAACCCCAAAGCCCCACTCGCGGCAGTCATATGGCGAGGCCTCCATGTCGAGCGTGCGCGCGGCCACCGCCAACCGGAAGGTATCGAGGAACAAGTCACCTGGCACCAACGGGCCCAATTTCCACGCCCATTTATATAAATCCATAGTCGCATGGACGCAGCCAGCCTGGTCGTTGTCCGGTTGGTCCTCACGGGTCAGCACCGTGAGGTTAAGCGGGCGGGCGGGCTCAGTAAAGAAACGGAAGGCATCGTAGTGCGTGCACTTGATGCGGTGCTTGTCGACGACTGCGTTCGTCCCTTCCGCTCCCAACCGCAGCGGCAGGTCATGGCGAGGGGAATCGGTGTGGTACACCATGGCCCATTCATGCAGGCCAAAACAATCAAATTGGGTGGGATTGTGCGCCGTCTTTTCCAGAAGTTCCAGGATGTAGCGCACGGTTCCGCCGCGGCGTTCGAGGAAGGCCTCGGTGTCCATCGTGATGCCCTCGGCAGTGCGGCGGTAGTAGCGCCATTCGCTGTGCGGAGCGTTCCCTTCCAGGGTGACCCCTACGCCTGGGTGCCAACGGCGTAGATGAGAGGGGCGGACGGGGTAGTACTCGAAAAGGAAGTCGTAGACAGGGTGATACGAGCCTGGGTGGCGATAGCGAGCGAGGAACTCATGTGCTTCCTCCTCGTGCTGTCGCATCCGGGCTTGCCAATCCTTGGGCTCGAGAATCATCGTTGTCCAGCACTGCCTCGACGGTGGCGGTTGTTGCGGCCGCGGCGGCGGTGCCCCGGTGCTTCCTGCTTAGGCTGCTGTTGGTTCGGTGGCCCGAGCGGCTCGCCCTTCGGCTTGCGTGCACCGGTCATCTGGGCAAGTTCGGGGCTGCTGGCGGGGTTGGCGCGGTCGCTGATGTCGAGGTCGGTGTGGTCCACTCCGGCCTTTGCAATGAGCTTGGCCACCTCGTCGCGCTGCTCGTCGGTAACGAGTGTGACGACGGTGCCTGACTCACCGCCGCGGGCGGTGCGGCCGGAACGGTGTAGGTAAGCCTTGTGCTCGGCGGGTGGATCTACGTGGACGACGAGGGAGACATCCGCAATGTCGATACCGCGCGCGGCGATGTCCGTGGCGACGAGCACGGGTACGCTCCCGTCGGCGAATCCCTCAATCGCCTTGGTACGTGAACCTTGGCCCTTATCGCCGTGAAGCGGCAGTGCGTTAATACCGACTCTGCGCAGCTTCTTCGCCTGCCTGTCGACTCCGTGCTTGGTCCGCATGAACATGATGGTCTTGCCCTTGCGCGCACCGAGCCGCAGGACGACGTCGTTGCGTGCCTCGCGCGTGCCGATGAAAATGAGGTGGTGCTCCATCGTGTCCACGGCGGCCTCGACGGGGGCTGTGGAGTGGGTTACGGGGTCGTGCATGAACTGCTTAACCAACTTGTTGACCTCACCGTCGAGGGTGGCGGAGAAGAGTAAGCGTTGGCCGTCTGGTGGGGTGAGATTGAGCAGTTTGCGTACCTGGGGAAGGAAGCCCATGTCCGCCATCTGGTCGGCCTCGTCGAGCGCAGTGATGGTGATCTGGTCGAAGAAAAGCTTGCCTTGGTCGATGAGATCCAGTGCGCGGCCCGGCGTAGCAACAAGTAGGTCAACCGGGCGTGCTAATGAGCGAATGTGGTTGTTGATGTTGACACCACCGACAACCGCCAATACCCGCAGCCCGAGCGCGGCTGCGGGTTCTTCCAAGCGTTGTTGGATCTGCGTTGCCAGCTCACGCGTTGGCGCCAACACGAGACCGCGTGGGTGCGCAGGGCGCGAGACACCGGATTCGGCAAGTCGAGTGAGAATGGGAAGGCCGAACGTGAAGGTTTTTCCCGAGCCCGTGGGGCCGCGGCCTAGGACGTCCTTGCCGGAAAGGGCGTCGGGAATCGCGGCTTCTTGGATAGAGAAGGGGGTCGTGATGCCCTGTTTGTCGAGGACGCGGACAACATCGCGGGGGAGGCCGAGGTCGGCGAAAGTATTCATCGGGAGGAAGTCTAGTTCGGTTCGCTGCCAGATAGAAAAGCCAGTGCGGGGAATGGGCCTCGCATCCTGCACTGTTGGCAGTAATGTGATGTAGGTCTCAGCTAAATTGATCGGCATGACGAACCCTTTCAGTAGCCCGCAGCAGCAGCCCCGTGGATTTGGCCAGAACCCGCAGCACAACCAAGCACCGCCTGGCTTTATCAATCAAAATCAAGGTGCTCACGCCGGCGGACCGGCGATGCCACAGGCGCCCGAAAAGAAGCCAAGCTCGAAGAAAGCATTGTGGATCGTTCTGGCGGTTGTTCTTGTATTCGCCATCATCGCAGTCGTCGCTATTATTGCTGCAGTTTCTTTCTTCAAAGATGTTGCTGCCGATTTTGATGATGCGCCGCAAGACGCAAGTGCTTCCGACAATGCCTATTGGAACAGCACATATGACTCCGATGAGGTTGACAGGATCCGCGCCTCCGAGGTTTCTGCCCCGGTGCCCGCTCCGCTCATTGACCTTTCGGACGAGTGCTATAAGGACACGTCATTCTTCGGGCAGGCGGACTATCTGGGCCTAGATGTTCAGTGGGTTCCGACGATTTCTTGCATCTATGGTCCGGACAGAGAATTCGTGGCTCAGTACACAGAGAACAAGGATGCGATACGCGATACTGAAAGCGTTGGGCTGGCCGGCACCGTCGAGGATTTCACCTCGGCCCGCGGCTCCCAGATTGGCGCTTTTAGTGAGGAAGATGAGTACGTGATTGCTGAAGTGCTTGAGGATGGCAATGCGGTTATCGAGTATGTCATGGACGGCTATGATGCCAACGGGGACGAAGCGGACTTGAATGATTTGGCCAACTATCTCGTGGGTGCGGGAATCCTTGACTCGGCTCTGGGTGGTCCGTCGGTGAATGCCTAGCTATCTTCGGCGCCGCACGCGCTTGACGACGCTTCACCCACCCCAAGTGGCCCGTCAACCCTCATCCGGTTGGCGGGTCTCGTTCTTTAAGGGCTTAAATGCGCGTTGTTCCTGCCGGTATTTGAAGGGGGTCAAGGATCACCGATGTGCCCGCGTGCCTTGA
>NZ_KV797563.1:0-360 GCF_001809405.1 Corynebacterium sp. HMSC055A01
GCTTCAAGCCGCCAACGACATCTTCTTCAACAAAGAAACAAGCGGTTCTAAACCCGCGGTGCGCACCCAAATCATCGTCACCCTCAACGAGCTCGACCAAATCATCAACGGCGACGGAGACGACATCGAACTCAACCTCACCAACGGCGGGCGCATGACCGGGGCAGAATTCCTCACCCACAAGTTTGCCGAAATAGGGTATGCCACCATCGTGCACCCTATTGAAGGACCCATCGACACCTTCCGGCTAGAGCGTGGAGCAAACTTCAAACAACGCCTTACCCTGCATGCTGAATTCCACACGTGTGCAAGACCAGGCTGCAATAAGCCCGGACCTGACCCCTGTTTGGTAGACACCTG
>NZ_KV797564.1:0-64334 GCF_001809405.1 Corynebacterium sp. HMSC055A01
CTCACCACACCGCTACCATTTCAGTCTTCTGAACACACCGGTACCAAAAACTCGCATCTGACAGTAGATTTACTACAGAATTGAATGCTATTTGTTGTCGTAGTCTTGGTCACCGGAGGCACCGTACATGGTGGTCTTCAGAATTGGCCCCAGAGTGAGGATAGAGGTGCCAAACCCTGATACGACAAGGGCCGCAGCTGGGCCGATGGCACTTACAACAGGTGCCCCGATGATGTATCCAATAAGCATTGCGGAGCTGTTAATTGAACCCATCGTAGAAAGGGCTTTGGGTTTCACTTCATCAGGTACGGATCCGACAACGATTATGCGTAGTGCGGCCACCTGAGCAGCATTGCAGACTCCGCCCAGGAGGAAACATGGGATGCAGAGCCACAATGAGGGAAATAGTCCAGGTAAAGCTATGAAACACCCCATAGCGAATCCTGCCCCGGCCAGGACTTTCCCAGCGTTCTGTGAGTGAAGGCGAGCTGAAAGCCGTGCGCCAAAGATGCGGCCCACGATAAATGCTTGGGCAATGATGGCATATAACGTACCGCTGACGTGGAGGGTCTGTGTCGCATAGAAGACAAGCGAAACGTTGAAAATCGAGGTGCAGATAATTGCTCCCCAAATGCTGGTTAACGCGGACCGAGCGCTTCTATTCTTCAGCAAAAGGGAAGGTGCTTCGAGGACCTTCTGGAGAAAACTCGGTGAAGAATCTTTGGTTTCTGAATGAAGCAGTGTTTTCGGGGGCGAGGATTTATAAAGGAAATAAAAAGCAAGTAGCGAGACTCCAACGGCGCAAGCTTCAACGAAGAGCGCTGTCTGCAGGTTTCTTTGGTCCAGTAGTAATCCACCTAGAGGTGGTCCAAGGAATCCACTGCCAAGTCGGGCTGTGTCCAAGAGGGAGAAGGCTTTCGCCTGCTGTCCTTCGCCGACCTGAGAGTCAGCGATGGTGAAAATGGATGGAATTGACAGTCCGCTTAAGCATGCGGTGACGAGATTTCCGACAATGAGGATCAATGGCTCTGGATAGGCTGCCATTGATAACAGGCCCAGAAGATCTAAGAAGAGTGCAGCAAGCGCAATGTGATAGCTGTTGAATTTGTTGAAGAGTGGGGCCAGAAAGGGGACTGCAAAAACTTGAGCGCAAGTACCCGAGATGAAGATGCTTGCCACCAACAGTTCGCCTTTGTTGAGTTCGGCGAAGTGGAGTGAAATCGAGAGGCTGGTCATTGACCCGCACACTGACAATAAAAAATATGTGGCGGTCAAGGTGTAGATAGATGAAAGTCCTTCGTCACCACTGTTTCTAGGGGGATGCATTTAGGCTGCAACTGTTTCGTTGCCCTGGCCGCTGAACGGACCTGAACCTCCTACTGTGACTACTTCGGAAAGCGTTTCGGAGGTAAGCATTATTTCTCCCATATGTGATGACGATTACATACAACGAGGTAATGATGTGAGTCTCTCATTTCAAGGGCGTAGCGGAGGCAGCTCTTGCACTGTGTACAGGAAAAAGTAGTGCTAGCGCTAGTGACCTTCGCTCTCGTGCGAAACACAATAAAGAGCATGAAAAAGCTTGTGGTTGGCATTACTGCCGTGGTGGCCGTGATTGTGGTGGCGTTTGTCGGGTTTGTGGGATTCATGCAGTGGGTGGACGCAGACAGCGTGACCGGTGATGATGGCGTGGCCGCCGGATATAGCGCTGAGACAGGTGGCCCGCTGGAAGCGTCGTTTGCGGGCGAGGGGCCGCACGAGGTCGACGTGCGGCGTGATGGCGACGTGACCGTTGCGGCGCCGACAGGCACGGGACCATTTCCGGCGGTTGTCATGGCTAACGGCACGAACACGCCGCTGAGCAGCTACCTGCCCGTGGCGGAACACCTAGCCAGTTGGGGCTTCGTGGTCGTCGGCGATGAGACTCCCCAAACCGGAACCGGGGAGAATGTCGTGCACCTAATTGAGCGCTTACCGGAACTGGATTCTCGCGTGGACAGATCACGGGTCGGTATTTTCGGACACTCACAGGGCGGCGCGGGCGCTATCAACGCAGCGTCCCACACGGAGGTAGCAGCTGTGTATACGGCGAGCCCGGCCTCCCACAAGGTGGCAAAGTCCAATGACTGGGACTACACCACAGCGGGCGTCGAGGCACCGTTGTTCTTGATGACGAGCGATGGCCGTTCAGACCGCTGGCTTGTCAGCCCGTGGTCAGACTTGCAGGAGAGCTTTGAATCAGCTGGTGGTCCGGCAATCATTGCCCGCCGTCTAGGCGCGGACCACAAGGACGTTTTAGAGTTCGGGGACGGCTATGCCACCGCGTGGTTCCGCTACATTCTTGCTGATGATCCTGATGCGCGAGACGTGTTCGTTGGCACCTCACCAGCGGGCGCCGGTGAGCTAGCGAGCAACGCGCTTTGGGACCGAGTGGCCACCCGCGGCTGGTAGCTCGCCGGGCCTTTCGACATTCCGCGCGGTGCACCTAACGCGCTAAAAGTCATCTGCGCTCACACACCCCCTTCGGAGGAAGTGTGGTTCACAAAAATTGGTAGCCCTGATAAATTTCAAGTGAATTGTCAACCGGGCTGCGCCACGTCAGCCCGTACAAGCGGGACCGAATGAACCATGCAGACAAAGGAGAAAGGCCACGTCGAGGGCCTCTACATTGATGAAAACTTCGAGCTGCGCGCTGGGGCCGTCACGTTCGGAGAGAGTATTGAGGGCATAGTGCTTGGCGACGTCCCCCAAGCCGAGGCCGCCTGGCGTGCCGGGGACCCGGATACGCTGCTGTGGGTGCCCGGTTTCGTGGATCTGCACAACCACGGCGGTAACGGCGGGGGATTCCCCAACGGCGACTACGAGCAGTGTCTGGCCGCAGCCCGCTTCCACCGCGCACATGGCACCACGACGTTGCTGGCCAGCTTGGTCTCCGGCACACAAGAAGAGCTGTGCGCCCGAGCGGAGCTTTTGGCCCAGCTGGCTGAGGAGGGCGAAATCGCCGGCATCCACATGGAAGGCCCCTTCATCGCGGCGGCTAAGTGCGGCGCGCAGGACCCTTCGCGCATCGTGCCCGGTGACCCGGACTTCTTCCGCGCGGTCATCGCCGCGGCCCGCGGCCACCTGCGTTCGATTACCTTTGCGCCGGAGACGGAGAACGTCGACAAGCTGCTCGAAGTCTGCGCGGAGCATGGCATCATCGCCAGCCTGGGCCACACCGAGGCCGATTACGACACCACGCTGAAGGTTATCGCCCAGGCCAAGGAGCTCGGCGTCACCGTGACCGGCACGCACCTTTTCAATGCCATGCCCTCCATCCACCACCGCGCGCCAGGCCCTGTGGCCGCCTTACTCACCGCGGCGAAGGCGGGTGATGCGGCCGTCGAGCTCATCGCCGATGGCGTGCATCTTGTCGACGGCACCGTGGACATGGCTCACAACCCCCGCGCCTTCGCCATCACTGATGCCATGGCGGCGGCCGGCATGGCCGATGGTGACTATGCGCTGGGTTCGCTGCCTGTCACCGTGAGCGGGGGAGTCGCGCGCGTGCCCAGCGGTGCTATCGCGGGCGGCACCTCTACTTTGTCCCAGCAATTCGCCAGCTTCGCCGCGCGCCATGGTCTGGGCGAGGCGGTGCGTTTTACCTCCACCACGGCCGCCGACGTGTTGGGGGAGACGAATCTAGGCCGCATCGCGGTTGGCGCGCGCGCCAACCTGGTTGGCCTTAACTCTCACTACCAACCGGTGCGCGTCATCGTCGACGGCGCGGACATCCCACTCTCTTAAACACACAGGAAGGCATCTCATGGAAATCCTCATCCGCTCCACGCCGGCCGAAGTGGCCGTGGAGGCCGCTGACATCTTCGCGCACTACGCCAACGCCGGCGCCACCTTGGGCCTGGCCACAGGATCGACCCCGGTAGCGATGTACAAGGAGCTCATTACGCGCCATGAGCGCGGCGAGGTGAGCTTTGCCCGCAGCCGCGCATTCCTGCTCGATGAATACATCGGGCTGGAGCGTACCCACGAGCAGTCCTACTATTCCACCATCCGCCGCGAATTCACCAGCCACGTGGATTTCGATGATGACCTGGTAAAAAGCCCCGCTGGTGACTCCGATGACCCCGCCACCGCCGCGGCCACCTATGACAAGGCCATCCGTGATGCCGGCGGCGTGGACATCCAGCTGCTGGGCATCGGGGCCAACGGGCACGTCGGCTTCAACGAGCCGTCGAGCTCCCTGCAATCACGCACCCGCATCAAGACGCTGCACCCGCAAACCGTGCAGGACAATGCCCGCTTCTTTGACAACGAAGACGAGGTCCCGCGCCACGTGCTGACCCAAGGATTGGGCACCATCAGTGAGGCCCGCCACCTGCTCTTGTTGGCCACTGGCAGCAACAAGGCCAGCGCGGTCCACGCCATGGTGGAAGGCCCGCTCTCCGCGCACTGCCCCGCGTCGATCCTGCAGTGGCACCAGCGCGCCACGGTGATCCTCGATGAAGCCGCCGCCTCCCAGCTGGAGGACCGCGAGTACTACGTTTTCGCGGACAAGCACCGTCCGCACCGCCCACTCTTTTCCTAAAAACTCCATCTAATTCCTTACTAGTGTGAAAGGACTCCTCGCATGAAAATCGATGTCATGGGGCCGCTGCAGCGGCTCGGAAAAGCCCTCATGGGCGCTGTGGCGGTGCTGCCCGTCGCGGCGATCCTCAGTGGTGTTGGCTACTGGATCTCCAGCGCGGCTGGCCCGGATAACCTCGCCGCCCAGCTGCTGATCAGCTCCGGCGACGCGGTCCTGGCCAACCTGGGCTGGATCTTCGCCATCGCCATTGCCTTCGGCCTGGCTAAGGATTCCAACGGTGCCGCGGCACTCTCTGGTTTCCTGGCCTTCGCCACGTTTATGAAGCTGCTCGGCCCGGAGGCCGTGGCAGGCTACCGCGGCATCGAAGACCCCACCGCGCTGACCGGCGATGAAGCCCTGGAATGGGCCTCGGAAGGCTGGAACGCCGTGGGCGGCGGCAACGTCCTCTTCGGCATCCTCGCCGGCGTCATGGCGGCCTGGGTATATAACCGCTTCCACGGCACCAAGCTGCCGGACTTCCTGGCCTTCTTCTCAGGCCGGCGCCTCGTACCGATTCTTACCGCCGTCATCGCCATAGTGATTTCCGGCATTCTCTACTTCGTGTGGCCGTTCATCTACAACGCGCTCTTTAACTTCGGTACCTCTATCCAGGGCCTGGGCGCGGCGGGTGCCGGCATCTACGGCGTGGCCAACCGCCTGCTCATCCCGACTGGCCTGCACCACGCGCTGAACTCCGTCTTCTGGTTCGATGTCATTGGTATCAATGACATCGGCAACTTCCAGGCCGGCCAGAAGACCATCGAGGCAGCCGCGGCCGCCACCTCCGCCGCTGACTGCCCGGGCATTTGGGCCAACGGTCAGTGCACGGTCGAGGGTGTCGTCGGCCGCTACCAGGCGGGCTTCTTCCCAGTCATGATGTTCGGCCTGCCGGGCGCGGCGCTCGCGATGTACCTGCGCGCGGATAAGAAGAAGCGCAAGGTCGTCGGCTCGCTCATGGCTGCTGGCGCCTTGGCTTCCTTCTTCACCGGCGTGACCGAGCCGCTGGAGTTCTCCTTCATGTTCGTCGCTCCGCTGCTCTACGTGGTGCACGCGTTGCTCATGGGCCTGTCCGTCTTCATCGCGTCCACCATGGAGTGGACTGCGGGCTTCGGCTTCTCTGCAGGTTTCGTCGACATGCTGCTCTCCTCGCAGAACCCGCTGGCTAATAAGTGGTACATGCTGCTGGTCATGGGCGTGGGCTTCTTCTTCCTTTACTTCGTCATCTTCTACTTCCTCATCGGCTGGCTCAACCTTAAGACCCCGGGCCGCGGCGAGGACGAAGCCGAGGACGCGGAGGATTCCGTCAGCGGCGATGACAAGACCGCAGCCGATGCCGCCCGCATTATCGAAGGCCTCGGCGGTAAGGACAACATTGACTCACTGGACTACTGCACCACGCGCCTGCGCGTGGGTGTGAAGGAGCGCGCGCTTGTCGATGACTCCGTGATCAAACGCGCCGCCGTCTCCGGCGTGATTCACCCCTCTGAGAAGAGCGTCCAGGTCATCGTGGGCCCGGCCGTACAGTTCATGTATGACGAGGTCAGCCACCAGCTGCGCCACGGTTCCCCGGTCCTGGCTACGGCGGGTGCCGCGGGTGCTGCAGCCAGCGTGCCGGCCAGCGCCGCTTCCGCCAAGAGCGTCAGCGGTGAGACGGACGTCGACGTGCATGCCCCGTTCGCCGGAGACGTCGTCGAGCTCTCCCAGGTCCCGGATGCCTCCTTTGCGCAGGGCATGGTGGGCGAAGGCTTCGCCGTGATGCCGGATCCCGTCGATGCCTTCGACGTCTGCGCCCCGGTAGACGGCACCATCACCATGGTCTTCAAGACACGCCACGCCTTCGGCATGCAGACCGCGGATGGGCTGGACCTGCTCATTCACATCGGTATCGACACCGTGGAACTCAAGGGCGAAGGTTTCACCGCCCTGGCTAAGAAGGGCGATACCGTCACTGCCGGCACGCCGATCATCGCGGTGGAGGCGCAGAAGCTACGCGAGCGCGGCGTCAACCTCATCACCCCGGTGGTGTGCCCGACGGCCAAGCAAGTCGCTGGAGTCGACATTGCTCGCGAGGGCCATACCCAGCCAGGCGAGGTTGCTGCAACCGTCAAGCGCAGCAGCTAGCGGGCTGGATTAAATCCCAGACACAAAAACTGCCCGAGTTGCCAAAAACAACGTTGTTCCTTGCGGTGAGGGGCGAAGGTTTTGGCAACTCGGGCAGTTTTGGCTTGGGGGCCTAAAAAGCGTGGGCTAGTCGGTGCCGTGCAGCAGGCGCGGCACCACCTTGCCCGTGGCATTGCGCGGCAGCTTGTCCAGGAAGTGGACATCGCGCGGCACGGAGTGGTCGGCGAGGTTCTCGCGGACCCAGGCGCGGATGGCGTCGGCAGTCACGGCGTTGCCTAGGGCGTCCCGCGTAGTCACCGCCCACACGGCGATGCGCTGGAAAGTGGTTTCATCCTCCACACCGCCGGCATGCACCTCCGCGATGCCCGGCATGGCCTCGAGCACCTCGGTCACCGACTGCGGGTGCACGTTCTCGCCGCCGACGATGATCATGTCATCCGCGCGGCCCACCACATGTAGGTAGCCCTCGGGGTCGATGTAGCCTAAGTCCCCGATGGAAATGAGGCCATCGACCTTGTTGAGCGGGATCTTGGGGTTGGTATAGCCAATGAGCGCGGTGGAATTGGTCAGGTAAATCTCACCGACCTCGCCGCGGGGAACCTCGTTGCCTTCCTCATCGAGGATGCGCAACTTGGTGCCGGAGGCAATCTTGCCGCCGATGGTGGGATCCTTGGCCACCTCTTCCATGCTGGCCGTCGATGCCAGCGCTAGCTCCGTGGAGCCATAGACATTGCAGAGAATCGGGCCGAAGCGCTCGTGGGTTTCCTTGACGATCTCCGGGGTGAGCGCATGCCCGGCGGAGGCAATGAACTTCAAGCTCGAGGTATCAAAGGCCGAGTCCGGGTCAACCTCAACCATCTGGCGGAAGAAGACGGGGGAGGAAAGCAGACCATCGAGCTGGTAGCGCTGGATATCATAGAGTGCGGCCGCCGGGTCAAAGACGCGGCGGGTGACGATGGTATTGCGCAGGCCCAACGCGATGTTGAGGCAGGCCCAGCCCCACGTGTGGAAGATGGAGGCGGTCATCTGCACCTTCTGGTCCCCGCGCCACGGCACCGCATCCACGATGGAGGCAACCACCACCGGCAGCGTCGGCTCTGGACGCATAATTCCCTTGGGGATGCCCGTGGTGCCGGAGGACATCAGCACGATATGCCCGTGCTTGGGCCAAGTGGGAAGCTTGTGCTTCTCGACGTCCCGCGGATTCTCCACGATCTTGCGCAGCGTTGCCGCTTGCGCCAGCTCGGTAGGGATCTCTTTACCGGACTCGTGGCCAATCACCACGTGCAGGCCAGCAATGGTGCTAGAGCTGTCGAGGCGGTCGATGAATTCATCATCGATAACGAGCACGTTGATGCGGTTTTCCTCGATGCACCCGGCGAGCTGCTCGGGGGAGGAACCGACGTTGAGCAAAAAGATGTGTGCCCCCGCATAACCCTTGGCGGCCAGCGGGGTGATGATGCCGCGGCCATTGCGGGCCATCACGCCGAGGCGAATCTCCTCCAGCCCCAATGACAGCAGCCAGCGCGCGAAGGTCTGGGATTCTTCGCGCAGCTGGCGGTAGGTGAGGGCCCCGTCGTCGTCGATAAGCGCCAAGCGTTCCGGGCAGGTCATGTATGCCTGCTCTACTTCGCGGGCGGTGGTGAAGCGGTAACGCGCGAGGACCGGCGCGGTCAGGGCCACCGCCCGTGGCCCGCCGGCGGGGCTAATGAGGCCGGCGCGGAAGAGCGAAGGGATAAAGCGCGCGAGGGCAGCGGCGTGGAAGGTTACATCAGAAAGCTTCATAAGGTTCTCATCGAGGGGAGGGGAGAAGAGGTTACGGAGACGGCGGACTCGCCACAATTAAAACTACAAACTGTTAAAGGTGTTGCTATTGTTACATAAGCTTAGACCGTCAACGTAGTCTATTATGGTTTCGGTCTAGAACATACTCTTTCGGAAGGACATTAGTCACGTGAAGTCTACTCAGCGCATCGCTGCTCTCTGCGCCTCCCTCCTCGTGGCGGTAGGCCTGTCCCAAGCTCCGCAGGCAGTTGCCGGCGAGCGAAACCTCGTCGCCTTTGGTGATTCCGTGCTGGCGGATCCGCAACTTGATACCTACCTGGCCTCTCGGGTGGGCTCTTCTCAGCGCAACCCGAGCCTGAACTGCCCGTCTGGCAATAACTACGCCAAGCGCACCGCCGCCAAGCTGGGTATGCCGGTGGCGGACTTCTCCTGCTCTGGTGCTGTGTCCATGTCCCAGGGCCCGCAGGTGAACGCGCAGATCGACGATGCCATTCGCCGCGGCGCGCTCAGCGGGGATACGCAGCGCGTGCTCTTCTCCAGCGGTTTCAACGACACGTACAACAACGCCGGGCTTTCCGACGGTGACCTGCGCGCCCGCTGGGTCGGCGCCAACGCGCCGCTGATTCACAAGATCCGCGCGGCGGCCCCCAACGCCCGCATTCAGATTGTGGGCTACCCGACCATCGGCTCGGGCGACCGCTACTGCCTCCTCCACTTTGGCCCGAAGCCGGCCGACGCCACGGCCCTGCCGATGGTGCAGCGTTATGAAAACGTCGCGCAGTGGATGCAGGTGGATTTAGCGCGTGCCACCGGAGTTGAGTTTGTGGACATGAAGCCGATGACCTGGGATCGCGGTATGTGTGCCGATGCCGACAAGCGCCTGTGGGCGGGTCTGGTGGACTTCTCCGCGGGGCCGGGCAACCTGCCGCTGCACATTAATGCTCGCGGTCACGAGTTTGTGGCCAACCACCTCGCTAGCTTCTAGAGGGATTTGAATCTTGTTGGGCCCGGGCGACGCCGCCCGGGCCTTTCGCGTACCCTCGCGGACATGGCTGTTAATGAAAACGTAAATGAAAATAACTCCCAGCAAGGTCCGGAGGTTGTCCGCGGCGTGATTGCGCGCGCGAAGGGCGAGCCCGTCGAGACCGTCAACATCGTCGTGCCCGCCCCGGGCGAGCACGATGTCGTGGTCAAGATCCAGGCCTGCGGTGTCTGCCACACCGACCTGGCTTACCGCGATGGCGATATCGAGGATGCCTTCCCCTTCCTGCTCGGGCACGAGGCGGCGGGCATCGTTGAGCGCGTGGGCGATGCCGTTACCCACGTTGAGGTCGGGGATTTCGTGGTCCTGAACTGGCGCGCGGTGTGCGGCGAGTGCCGCGCCTGCAAGAAGGGTGAGCCGAAGTACTGCTTCAACACCCACAACGCCTCCGCGAAGATGACGCTCGCGGACGGGGATAAGGATGCCGGCACTGAGCTCACTCCGGCGCTCGGCATCGGCTCCTTCGCCGAGAAGACCCTGGTCCACGAAGGCCAGTGCACCAAGGTCAACCCGGAGGCGGATCCGGCCGCCGCGGGCCTGCTGGGCTGTGGCGTGATGGCCGGTTTGGGCGCTGCGGTGAATACTGCGGACGTCAAGCGCGGCGAGTCCGTCGCGGTCTTCGGCTGCGGTGGCGTGGGCATGGCGGCCATCGCCGGCGCGGCGTTGGCTGGTGCCTCCAAGGTTATCGCCGTGGACCTGGACCCGGACAAGCTGGAGCTGGCTAAGAAGTTCGGCGCTACCCACACGGTTGCGGCGAAGGACAAGTCCGAAGAAGAGGTCATCGAGGCCGTCCGCGAGCTCACCGAGGGCTTCGGCACCGACGTGGCCATTGACGCCGTGGGTATTCCCGTTACCACCCGCCAGGCCTTCTACTCCCGCGACCTGGCCGGCCGCATGGTCATGGTGGGCGTGCCGAACCTCACCAGCCGCTTCGACGTCCCGGCCATCGACTTCTTCGGCCGCGGCGGTTCACTCAAGTCCTCCTGGTATGGCGACTGCCTGCCGGAGCGTGACTTCCCCATGTACGTCGACCTCTCCTTGCAGGGCCGCTTCCCGCTCAAGGATTTCGTGACCGAGCGCATTGGTCTCGACGACGTGGAAGAGGCTTTCGCTACCATGAAGGCCGGCAAGGTACTTCGATCCGTAGTGGAGCTGTAAATGATCATTGAACAGTTTGTAACTTCAGGAAAGTTCCGCCTCGACGGCGGCGAGTGGGACGTGGACAATAACGTCTACATCCTGGCCGCAGGTAACGCTACTAGCGACGCCGAGTGCTACATCATCGATCCTTCCCACGACGCGGAGCGCGTCATCGAAGAGGTGGGCCAGCGCACGGTCAAGGGAGTGATCCTCACCCACGCACACAACGACCACTGCGAGCTCGCTCCCCAGGTGGCTGAGCACTTCGATGTGTCCATCTACCTGCACCCGGATGACCGCCCCCTGTGGGAGGAAACACACGAGGACGCGACCTTCGTTCCGCTGGAGGATAACCAGCTCTTTACCGTGGGCGATAGCGACTTCGTGGTCTTCCACACGCCGGGCCACTCGCCGGGATGCGTGGTGCTCTACATCGCGGATGAGGCCACGCTTCTGTCGGGCGATACTCTCTTCAACGGCGGGCCCGGCGCCACCGGCCGAAAGTACTCCGACTTCGACGTCATCATCGAGTCCCTGCGCAATCGCGTGTTGAACCTCCCGCCGGAGACCCGCGTCCTGCCGGGCCACGGCGATGAGACCACTATTGGTGCTGAGGCAGCGCGCATCGATGAGTACGTCGCGCGCGGCTACTAACTCTTAAACCTTGGCCTAGAGCTTAGCTCTAGGCCGGCGTGCGGGCGGCCTTTACTCCTGCCACCACCGTGGCGGCGAGTGAAAGTCCGAACCAGACCCACGCATCCGCCACGCCCGCGCTGAAAGCGCGGGCTTTTTCTTGCACTGCGAACTGCGTATCCGTGCTTAAGACCGCGGGCAGGGTTGCGCTGCCGTAGCTCACAATGAACAGCACGCCGATGAGCACGAAGAATGCGCCCGATACGAGGGAGAGGGTATTCGTGCGCACGGGGCCCAGAGTGACTTCGCGTCCGCGAAGCCACGACCACGAACCCACATCGAGGCGCTCCCACAGCGCGGCCAGCACAAAGAGCGGTGCGGCCATGCCCGCGGCATAGGCCACCATGATGAGCCCGCCGTAGAGCGCGCTTCCCGACGCAGCGGCCGTGGTGAGGACAGCGCCCAGGAGCGGGCCCGCGCAAAAGCCGGCGAAGCCATAAACCGCGCCGAGCAGAAATACCTTGCCCCGTGCTTTGCCGGACAGGGCATCCATGCCGGGGATGCGGAAACCACCGCCTAGGGCGGTAAAGATTCCCAGCGCAATGATGATCCAGCCTGCCACCGTGATGACTTGGCTACGATACTGCGCCAGCACCGCGGCCAAGCCCATGCCGATGGGCACCAGCGTGGTGCACAGGCCCAAAAAGAAGACCATGGTCTTGAACAGCAGCTGGCGCTGCGAATCGAAGGCATAGGCAAAGAAGGCCGGTACCAACAGCGCTGAACAGGGGCTGATCAAGGTCAGCACGCCGGCGATGACGGCGCCAAAGATTCCGATGCTCACAGGCTCACCCCCACTGCATAACCGCCCAATAAGGCGGTCAAGATAACCAGCGCGATGAAGACCCACACGATCAACGGTGGTTTAGGCATTGGCCGCCTTTCCCAGCTGCTCTTGGATGATCTGTTCAAAAGCCTCGGGCGGCTGCGCGCCGCCGACAAACTGATCTCCCACCACGAAGGCCGGGGTGCCCGTAATGCCGATCTGGGAGGCATAGCGGGTGGCCGTTTCAACGACCTCAGTGTAGGTATCATCCGTGGCCTGCTGGCGGAACTTATCCAGGTCCGCAACGCCCGCCTTCTTGGCAAACTTCATGAAGTCCTCGATGCCGAATTCCGGGTGGCCACTGATGTCCTTGCTGGCGGCATAGAGCTCGTGCTTGAACTCTTGGAACTTGCCCTGCGCCGCGGCCGCGCGCCCAGCCTTGGCGGCCTCGATGGCGGCGGGGCCGTTCACGGGGTAGTCATTCCACTCGATGCGCACCAGGCCCTTTTCCACGTACTTCTTAAGGATATCCGGCTCGGTGACATTGGCGTGGCGGGAGCAGAACGGGCACTCGAAATCGGAGAACTCCGAAATCACCACGGGCGCATCCACCGCACCCACGGCGAAAGGATCGTTTTCCTTCTTGCGGTGCACCACCGTGATATCCCCGGACATGGTGTCACCGCCGGGCCCGAACATCATCGGGTCACCCTTCCCATCGGAGAACTTTGTGCCGGGCGTGGCCTTGGCGGCATCCTTCGCTAGGTCTTCGGCTGTCGCCGTGCTCGTTGCGGTCTCCTGCGCTGCGGGAGTGCTTTCATCGCCGGAAGAAGTGCGCTCTGCAAGCAGGAAGCCAATGATGACGGCCAAAATTACAACGATCACCAACAATCCCCACGCCACGGGGCTGATGGTGGATAGCGCTGATTTCTTCGAATCACTGGTGGGGCGAGAGGATGAACTAGGCATGCGATTACCTTAACGCGTTTAGGCCCGTTTGGGTGAGGCGGCTCCTGATACAGGGCGGGGGACGCCTAAGAACGTCCTGAAACTAGGCGGGGAGGCTTAAGCACGTACGGATCGATCAAATAAGGCTTCAGAACCCGTTGGTTTTCGGACCTTATTTGATCGATGTGTACCTCGGCCTCAGCCCTCTTGGGCAGCGGCGAGAAGATAACGGCCATAGCCGGACTTCAGGAGGGGCTCTGCCAGCTCCGTGAGTGCCGCGGCATCGATGAAGCCTTCCGCAAAGGCTGCGACCTCTGGCGAACCAATGACGGTGCCGGTACGCTTCTGCATCACCTCGACGTAGGCCGAAGCCTCACTCATGGAGTCCACCGTGCCGGTATCCAGCCAGACATCACCGCGCTGCATGCGCTTGACGCGCAGCCGCCCGCGGCGCAGGTACTCCTCATTGACGGCGGTGATCTCTAGTTCCCCGCGCGCGCTGGGCGTGATGGACTTGGCAATCTCCACCACGGAATTGTCATAGAAGTACAAGCCGACCACAGCGTGGTTGGACTTGGGCGCGGCGGGCTTTTCCTCGATGGATAGAGCCTGGCCTGCGGAGTCAAAGTCCACAACGCCATAGCGCTGCGGATCGGAGACCTCGTAGGCAAAGATGATGCCGCCGTCTGGGCGGTGGCATTCGTTCAGCGCGGTGGAGAAGCCGTGGCCGTCAAAGATGTTGTCACCCAGGACAAGGGCCACGTCATCCTCGGCGATGAAGTCTTCGGCGATGAGGAAGGCCTGGGCCAAGCCTTCGGGGCGCGGCTGCACCGCATAGTGCAGCATGAGGCCGAGCTGGGAGCCATCGCCAAGCAGGCGTTGGAAGGCGGCCTGGTCTTCTGGGGTGGTGATGATGAGGATCTCGCGTATGCCGGCCTGGATCAGGGTGGTCAGGGGATAGTAGACCATCGGCTTGTCATAGATGGGCATGAGCTGCTTCGAGATGCCCTTGGTGATGGGGTAGAGGCGGGTTCCAGAACCGCCTGCGAGAATGATGCCCTTCATGGGCTTTAAGCTTATCGGAGGGGTCTCGCGCTGGGGTGTGGCGGCGCGGGCTGGCGAGCATAACACTTAACTTCCCACATAACATAACACGTGGGAAGTTAAGTGTTATGTTGAGTGTTATGCTCTATTTGCGCAGCCTGTAGCGCTGTTTAGGGCTGCGTCCGGGTTCAGTCTTTTCGGCGATGTTATCGCGGATGAGCTCATTAAGCGCTTTCTGTACCGCTGTCCGGCTGAGCTTTGTAGCCTCAACTAATTCGGTTGTAGATACGGACGGGCTGCCGTGGAGTAGGTGTTCCACATGGTCACGTGCGGTGCCATAGCGTTCCTGGGTGGCTACCCTGCGGCGGTGGAAGATGATGGTGAAGCTGTCGAGCCGGTTGATAATTTCCGGTTTGGGCATGAGTGCGTCAGCTAAGGCCTGATGGATGGTGGCGATGCCCGTGCCGCGGTTCTCTGCGGCGACGCCGCCTTCCGGTAGGGGAATGTCCTCTAGGAACGTGGCAAGGCGTTGATTGCGGGTAGAGCTGACGCCAGCTTCTCCAAGATTTCGGAGCGTAACCCCGCCATATAGGCCTCCCGGATTGGTGATTTCCAAGCGATCGACGAACATGTTGATTTGCACCTGACTGCCGCGAGCAGTCGGGGAGTAGTCACGGTGCATGAGCGCATTGACTAGTGCTTCACGAACAGCGACCAGTGGATAATCCGGAAGTGCGGTCCGGGATTTATCGCCGATAAAGCCGGCGGTGCGCATGTTCTTCTTTACGATGTCGATGCCTTCGCTCACGAGCTCTGGAATCGTGCCGTGAAGGGTAGCGCTGTCGAGGAGGCGAACGCCCGTGGTGACATCACCTTTCGACGTTCCGGGGAACAGGGCGAAGGTGACCGTTAATCGAGGGAAGAATTCCTGTGGGTAGTCTCCCATGACAAGGAGTGAGGCCAGCGTAGGGTGGCCGTCCTTGAGGACTCGCAGGCGCTTGAGGGCTGTGTCCTGTCCATTCGCAAAGGTCTTGGGGCGGCGCTCCTTCTGCACCTGGAGGAAGCCGTCAAGAGTGGCACCCTCAATGTCTTCCAGTGTGGCATCTGGGATGACGTCCTCATCCCAGGTTGGTTGTGTGTGCTCTTCAACGAGTCGATTTACTTCGTACTGGGACAGGCGCGTATCACCATCGCCGGTGCGAATATAGCTTCCTTTGTACAGCCCCCTTTCGGCCACATAGCAGGGCTTATCGCGCGCGGGAAGCTCGTCGATCTCTGCGACGAGTATGTTGCTGCTTTCAAATTCGATGATGTCGATTTGCGGGCGGACCGGCGGGATGAGCTGTTGGCAGCGAGTCTCCAATTGGTCTTGGGCGGTGGAGGCAGAGAACTTCTTAACTGGGGTGAAGCCGTCCTGCTCTGAAAGGCCGATGATGAGCGTCCCGCCGTTCCCGTTTGCGAAGGCACTGAGCGTGGAAAGTACTTCCTTGCTGACGGAAGATTTTACCTCTACGGATTGCTTATCGCTGCCGATAACTCGCAGCTGTGCAATTAACTCATCAAGCTCAGAAGGGGTCATGAGCAGGCCTTTCTCTCTACATGCCACTCAACATAACACATAACATAACACGTGGGAAGTTAAGTGTTATGTTGAGTGTTATGCTGGGTAAAGCCCCAGGTAGAGTGCCAAAGCGGCCCGCCAATTCATAGGTTTAAAGCCGGTGGCTTCAATCTTGGACAGATCGAAGGTGGACTCCTTCGGGCGGGGAGCCTCGGGCCCGGCGATCTCGCGGTACTGCTCGGTGCTCACCGGCGTGACATCCGCAGGGTCTTGGCCCACGCCGGTGAAGACGGCCATGGCGATTTCATCGCGTCCCACCGCATCACCGGAGTTGGAGATGTTGTACACGCCGTACTCGGCTTCGGTCTTGAGCAAGTGGATGATGCCCTTGGCCAGGTCCTCGGCGAAGGTGGGGCGCCCGCGCTGATCATGGATGACGGAGGGCTTGACCCCCTTATCCGCCAAAGAGCGCATCGTGGCCATGAAGTTCGCGCCATCGCCGAAGACCCACGAGGTACGGATGACATAGTGGCGCGGGGCGGTTTGTGCAGCCGTATCGCCCGCGGCTTTCGACGCCCCGTAGGCCGAGAGCGGGGAGGGCATCTCCTCCTCGGAGTGGACCTCTTTAGAGCCATCAAAGATGTAGTCGCTAGACACGTGCACCAAGGTCAGGTTATTCTCCGCCGCAATGCGCGCGAGCTTCGCCGGTGCGGAAGCGTTGACCGCCCAGGCCGCGGCGCGATCGTCCTCCGCGCCGTTGACATCGTTGTACGCCGCGCAGTTGATGATGGCGGAGTACTGCTTCCACGGGCGGGCAGGCGGGTTGGTGATATCGAAATCCTCGTGCCCGCAGAACTCCACAGCACCCAAGCCAGCAGAAGGCAGGAACTTCTTTAATGCGCGGCCCAGCTGCCCGTTGGCGCCGGTGACCAGGATGCGGCGAGGGGGCATGGGGGAGACGTCGGCAAGCGCGGGGTGCCCCTTGTCCTTGTCGGAGATCTCCGTCGGCTCCAGCGGCCAGTCCACCATGTCCAGGTTGACGCAGGTGTATTCCGCATCCGGGGACCAGTGGTCATTGACCAGGTAGGAGTAGGCGCAGGCCTCCAGTGCCTGGAAACCGTTGGCCACGCCGCGCGGCACGAAGACCGCCACGTCCTCGCGCAGCTCGTGGGTCACCAGCTGCCCGAAGGTGGCAGAGCCCTCGCGCAGATCGCACCACGCGCCGAAGGCCCGGCCGGAGGCCACGGAGACCAGCTTGTCCCAGGGCTCCGCGTGCAGCCCGCGTGTGACACCCTTCTCCGCATTGAAGGAAACGTTGTTTTGCACCGGTTGGAAGTCTGGCAAGCCGGCCGCCACCATTTTCTCGCGCTGCCAGTTCTCCTTGAACCAGCCGCGGTTATCCCCGTGGACGTCGAGCTGAACAATGAGCAGGCCCTCGATGGCCGTTGACTGCACCTTCATGGCTATTTATTGTCCTTGCTTCGCGTAGTTGGCTTCGACTTCTTCCTTGCCCGCGCGCCACCACTCCTCGTGGGCGCGGTACCACTCAATGGTGGCGGCCAGGCCCTCCCGCAGATCCGTGTAGCGCGGGGCCCAGCCCAGCTCGCGGCGCAGCTTGCTGGCATCCATGGCGTAGCGCTGGTCATGGCCCGGGCGGTCCGCCACGTGCTCAAAGCGCGCCCGGCCATTATCCGTCGCCCCCATGAGCTCACAAATCATCTCGATGACCTGGCGGTTATTCGTATCCTCCTGGTCGGCGCCGATGTTATAGGTCTCCCCAAGGCGCCCGCGGTCCAGGATGGCGAGCACCGCCTCGTTGTGGTCATCCACGTGAATCCAATCCCGCACCTGCTCGCCGGTGCCATAAAGCTTGGCGGGCTGGCCTAGAAGCAGGTTGGTGATCTGCCGCGGAATGAACTTCTCAATGTGCTGGTAGGGGCCGTAATTATTGGAGCAATTCGAAATGGTTGCCCGCAGCCCAAAACTGCGCACCCACGCGCGCACCAGGTGATCCGAACCGGCCTTCGAGGCCGAATAGGGCGAAGACGGGTTATAGGGAGTTTCCTCCGTGAAGTAGGTATCGGCGCCGATCTCTAGGTCCCCGAAGACCTCATCGGTGGAGACATGATGGAGGCGCACATCGTGGCGGCGGCAGGCCTCCAGCAGCACGTAGGTGCCCATGATGTTGGTGTGGAGGAAGGGCGAAGGATCCCGCAGGGAGTTGTCATTGTGGGATTCCGCCGCGAAGTGCACCACGGTATCGGCCTGGGCCACGAGCTTGTCGACGACCCCCTCATCCGCCACGTCCCCCACCACGAGCTCGGCGTCCACGCCGTCGAGGTTGGCGCGGTTGCCCGCGTAGGTGAGCTTATCCAGGACGGTGATCTCCACCTCAGGGCGCTGCTGGGCCACGAGCCGCACGAAGTTTGCACCAATAAAGCCGGCGCCGCCGGTAACAAGCAGTCTGCGCATGGTCTCCCAGTTTAGAGCATGGCAGCGCAGTATTAAGCCGGGAACTGAGGCAGCGCCTCGTGGTTGAGCCATTCATCCAGAAGTGCGTCCACGGCAGAGGGATCAACAGCCACCGCACGCAGACGGCTGATCAGGTCGTCCGGGGTCACAGTGGAATGCTGCGCGGCGGAGAGGTACTCACGGACTGTGAGGAAGAAGAGCTCATCGCCCAACAGACGGCGCAGCGCGTGGACGGTCAGAGCGCCGCGCTTGTAGACGCGGTCATCAAACATATCGCGCGTACCAGGATCACTGAGCACGATGTCCTGCTTCTTGCGGGCCAGCACCTGATAGTGCGAGCGTGCCGATTCATGTGCTGGGCGGCCGTGCGCGTGCTCAAACCACAGCCACTCGCAGTAGCAGGCGAAACCTTCGTTGAGCCAGATATCCTTCCACTCCGAAAGGCCCACGGAGTTGCCGAACCACTGGTGGGAGAGCTCGTGCGCGATGAGCCGTTCGAAGACGTGATCGCCCTTGACGTGGTTGGAGCCGAAGATGGACAAGCCCTGGGCTTCGAGGGGGATTTCCAGCTCATCATCGGTGATGACTACTTGGTAGTCGGCGAAGGGGTAGTGGCCAAAGAGCGCAGAGTAGAAATCCACCATCTCCTGCTGCTGGGCAAATTCTTCGAGTACTACCTGCTTGAGGCGGGCCGGTGCCCACGCACGGACGTTGGGGCCGAGGGGAATGTCGATGTATTCGCCGACCTGGACCGTGGCCAGATAGGTGGCCATAGGGTGCTTGACGCGGTAGTGCCAGCGCGTCATGGATCCGCCCGCGCGGCGGCGGGAGACCAGCTTGCCGTTGGAGATGACAACGAAAGGATCGTCGGCGGTGATACGAATATCGTAGGTGGCCTTCGCGGACGGGGTGTCATCACAGGGGAACCAGCTGGGCGCGCCGTTGGGCTGGCTGGCCACTAGCGAGCCTGACTCTGTTTCTTCCCACCCGATGTCACCCCACGGCGTGCGCAGCGGGCGGGGTGCTCCGCCATACCGAATGCAAAGCTCAAACTCTTGGCCTTCGGCGATCATGTCGGCGAAGTTTAGGCGCAGCTTTCCGCCGGACAGGCGGAATTTGGCCACGCGCGGCGCGTGCTTCGCCGTGATGCGGCGAGCCACCATAGCGCCGCCGAGGTCGAGGGTGAGCTTGTCTAAGTCCTCCAGCGCACGAATATGGAGCACGGCTTCACCCTGGAGCAGGTTGGGCTCCACGCGGTAGGTCAGATCCAAGTCATAGTGGGTGACCTCGAAGCCGAGGTTGAAATCCACCCCCGTGTAGCTATCTCGAGTGAGTGCGGCGCGGTCGCGAGCGGCTGAGATATGCGAAAGGGCGGTGGAAAGCAGCTTCATAATGCCGCTATCCTACCGCCCTTGTCCGGCTTGTCCGAAGCCAGGGGAGCGCGCACGGTGTGACGTGCGCGGCTTGCTGTTTAGGAGTTGAAGGCTTCCTCAAAGGTAGGCCAGGACTTCACCAAGTCCTCGCGCCAGCCCGGCCAGGAGTGCGTACCCACATTGCGGAAGTTGTAGTTTGCGGGGATGTTCTGCTGATCCAGCTTTGCCTTGAGCATGTGGGTGCAGTGGTTCACGGCCGCCTCGATGACGCCGCCTTCTACCTGCAGCTGCGCTGAGCCCAGATAAGCAGCCGCCGGGTTGTATCCCTTGTTGATGTAATAAGACGGCGTATCCTGCTCACCCGCGAAGCCCGATGCCGAGGAGATGTACAGCTTGGTGCCACGCAGCTTCTCGGAGTTCATCAGGGCGTCGTTGTAGCGGTTGTAGGCAGAGCCCATCGGGCCCCACATCTGCTCCGGCTGGCCGCCACCGCGGTTGACGGTGAGGCGCAGGAACTCATACTCGGTGGGGTAGGCGGTTGCGGCACAGCCGGCGAAGGAACCGACCGCGTCATAGAAGCCCTGATTGTGCTGGGCAAGCAGCAGCGAGGACGTCGCAGACATGGACATGCCGGCGATGGCGCGCTTATTGCTTGCGTTCAGACGCTCCTCCAGTGGGCCAGGAAGCTCCTTGGTCAGGAAGGTCTCCCACTTCTGCGGGCCCTTGAGGTACTTGCCGTTGGGCTCTTCCAGCCAGTCGGTGTAGTAGGAGAAGGCGCCTGCCTGCGGAACCACAACGTTGACGTCTTTGTCCGCGTAGAAATCCACGACATCGGACATGTACAGCCAGTCGGAATCTTGCTCGGCGGAACCAGCGCCGTTGAGCAGGTAGACCGTCGGGCGGTCCGGGTTCTTGGCCGGGATGACAGCCAGCGGAATGGCGCGGCCGTTCATCGCCGGCGACGTAGCTTCCAGCTTGAGAACGCGGGCATCATCCTTGTAGTGGTCATACCACTTCTGGCTCTCCACCTCCGGGGTGACCTGCAGGTCCGAGATGGTGGATAGGGCAGTGTCACCCGCAACCTGCTGCGGGGTGATGGTGGCAGCACCTGCAACGGGGCTGACCAGCGCGGCTGCGCTGAGCGCGCCGGCGGCGAGGAGAGAGCTAAGACGCTTCATTACGTTCCTTATTCAACAATTGGTACGGCGATTGAGCTTACTGCTCGGTCACCGCAGGATCTTCTGGCAGGGAATCAGCGAGGCCTTCGGTGTCTGCTTCCGCCTCCGCCTTTTTCGCATCCTGACTATCGGCATCGGCGGCCTTTTCGTTAGCGTCCGAATCCGCATCTGCTGAATACGCAGTCGCTACAGGCTCAGCTGGATCGACGGGAAGGCCAAAGGCGCGTGCGTAGGTAGGCCAGGAGGAGTTGACGTCATCCAACCAGCCCGGCCAGGAGTGGGTACCGGTGTTGCGCAGGTTAAAGACCGCGTCGACGCCCTCGCGCTCCATCTTTGCCTTCAGGTCATGTGTGCAGGCGTTCATGGCTGCTTCGATGACGCCGCCCTCAACCACGAGGGTGGAGGAGGACTTGAAGGCCTGGGACGAGCCCAAGGCATCAATCTTGGACGAGCCCAAGTCAGTTGCCCCAGCCAAACCGGAGTTGGCGGAAACGTAGACCTTGGAGTTGCCCATGTTGTTCTTCGTGGCGTTGATGAGGCCATCGTTGTAGCGGTTGTAGTCACCGCCCATCGGTCCCCACATCTGCTCGGTGCTTCCGCCACCGCGGTTCACCGTGAGTTGCGAGTAGAAGTTCGGCAGCGGCGTCGAAGTAGCAGCGCAACCGGAGTAGGAGCCGATGGCATCGTAGAAGTTCGGGTTGTGCTGGGCCAGCACCAGCGAGGAGGTAGCGGACATGGACATGCCGGCAATGCCGCGCTTGCCGTTGCCGTTAATGTGCTTCTCCAGCGGGCCAGGAAGCTCCTTGGTTAGGAAGGTCTCCCACTTCTGCGGGCCCTTGAGGTAGCTGCGGTCCGGTGTAGTCAGCCAGTCGGTGTAGTAGGAGAAAGCGCCCGCCTGCGGGATGACAACGTTGACGTTGCGGTTGGCGTAGTAGTGAACGAGGTCTTGAGTCTTCTCCGTCTTCGGATCAAGGTCCTTGGCCACGGTGGAGACAATCCAGTCCATGCCCTGCTCGGCGCCGCCGGCACCGTTGAGCAAGTAGAGGGTCGGGCGGGAAGCATCAAAGGTACCGTCCGGGGTGATCACTGCGAGGGGGACGTCGCGGTTATCCATTGCAGGAGCGGTGGCCTTGATGGTCTTGACCTTGTGGCGGTAATCCCAGTACTTGAAGACGTAGCCCATCCATTTTTTGTTGTCCGGGATTTTCTTGATGTCGACGTTCTTAAAGGTGACCTGCTTGTCGAAGGAAGCCTCATACTGTTCGCGGGACGGCGATGGGTTGCCGGCCTCATCCTTGGGCAGGTACTCCTCGAGTTCGGTGTAAAGGTCGAGCTCGGAAATATCGGACGGTGTAGCCTCACCGCTGATTTGTTCCGGTTTAACGTCGGATGCGCTGGCGATAGGGGAAACGACGGCGCCGAGGGCTAAGGCGGAGGCCGCCGCAAGCGTCGTGAGAGAGCGCGCAATCTTCATGGAATCTCGCTTTCTAAGTGATGAGCGGAAGTGTAGGGGCAAGTTTAAAAGATGCTCCGGACAAACCACCCTTGACATGGGCAAAAGCGCTGATAGATGGGTAATCCAGCACCCCCGAAGATAAGGGCAGTCAGACTAAACATACCAAGTTATAAAAGTGAATGGTGGTATTGAAGTGAAAACCGTGTCATAATCTTTCCGTGCCTATTCGTGGGCTATGTAACGCAACGGCCGTCTCCTTCGTTAGTGGGGCTAGGTACCGTGACCGCTTTTGGCGGCGACCGTCCTGCATCGCCGTGGCCTCGCTGGAGGGCGCCGCATGAAGCCGTACGCGCCGCTAGAACAACAACAGAAAGAAGAAGAATGAACTTTTTTGACACCATCCTCGTTTCCATCAACCAGGTGCTGGGCCAGATCGCTCACTCTGGCTCCTCCACCTCCTCGAAGGCTGCCTTGGACTGGGGCCTGTTCTAAATAGTTTGTTGAGGGCTGTGCCCTCGTTTTCTTTCCCTTAATCCCCTTCTTGGGGGTTAAGGGTTGATTTTTGCCCGAAGGTGTTTAAAGCATCCTGACTGCTATGGGCTGTCCGGCGGGTGCAGGGCGGGGGTGGTGGGACAGCGAGCATAAAGTTACGTATCCTGTAGAACGTGACTAATGAACATTTTGACGTTGTAGTACTCGGCGCGGGCCCCGGCGGCTACGTGTCCGCCATCCGCGCTGCCCAGCTGGGCAAGAAGGTTGCCGTTATTGAGAAGCAGTACTGGGGCGGTGTCTGCCTCAACGTGGGCTGCATCCCCTCCAAGGCTCTTCTTAAGAATGCTGAGGTTGCACATACCTTCAACCATGAGGCTAAGGCCTTCGGTATTTCCGGCGATGTTTCCTTCGACTTCGGAGTTGCACACAAGCGCTCCCGCAAGGTGTCGGAGGGCATTGTCAAGGGTGTGCACTACCTGATGAAGAAGAACAAGATTACGGAGATCAATGGCTTGGGCTCCTTCAAGGACGCCAAGACCATCGAGATTACTGAGGGTGATGACAAGGGTAAGACCATTACCTTTGATAACTGCATTATCGCCACCGGCTCCGTCGTTCGTTCCCTTCCGGGCGTGGAAATCGGCGGCAACATCGTGTCCTTCGAGGAGCAGATCCTCAACGATGAGGCTCCGGATTCCATGGTGATCGTTGGCGCAGGCGCCATCGGCATGGAGTTTGCTTATGTTCTGGCCAACTACGGCGTGGACGTGACCATCGTGGAGTTCATGGACCGCGTCCTGCCGAACGAGGATAAGGATGTCTCCAAGGCCATCGCCAAGGAATACAAGAAGCTCGGCGTGAAGCTCCTGACCGGCTACAAGACCACCGCCATCAAGGACAATGGCGACAATGTCACCGTTGAGGTTGAGTCCAAGGACGGCTCCAAGACCGATACGCTGACTGTGGACCGCTGCATGGTCTCCATTGGCTTCGCCCCGCGTACCGAGGGCTTCGGCCTGGAGAACACCGGCGTTGAGCTCACCGAGCGCGGCGCCATCGCCATCGATGACTACATGCGCACCAACGTTGAGGGCATCTACGCCATTGGCGACGTCACCGCGAAGCTGCAGCTCGCACACGTGGCTGAGGCACAGGGTGTCGTGGCCGCTGAGGTCATCGCCGGCGCTGAGACCCAGCTGCTGGGTGACTACATGAATATGCCACGCGCCACCTTCTGCAACCCGCAGGTTGCCTCCTTCGGCTACACCGAGGAGCAGGCTCGTGAGAAGTTCGCTGACCGCGACATTAAGGTCGCTACCTTCCCATTCTCCGCTAACGGCAAGGCGGCCGGCCTGAATGAGACCGCGGGCTTCGTCAAGCTTATTGCTGACGGCGAATTCGGTGAGCTCATCGGCGGCCACATGGTGGGCTCCAACGTTTCCGAGCTGCTGCCGGAGCTGACCCTGGCGCAGCGCTTCGACCTCACCGCTGAGGAAATCGGACGCAACATTCATACTCACCCGACGCTGTCTGAGGCTATGAAGGAAGCTGCCGAGGGTATCGGCGGCCACATGATTAACCTCTAAGGCCAAGGCGAGAAGCCAAAACAAGAACGCTCCCCCTCAATCCCGGCAAAGGGATTGAGGGGGAGCGTTGGTTTAGTGCCGTGGCGCTACTTCCTTTAGCTGAAGAGCTTGGAGGACAGAACGAACGGTGCGTTGACGATGGATACAAGAAGGCCCTGAATCTGGCCCAGGAAGTTTCCAGCGAAGCTGCTCATAATGGTAATCCTTTCGATAGGGGATATCGTTCACGTCCCACCATAAGCAAGCAAACCCTGGAAAATCCATGAATTTTTCTAGCCAAAACCATTACAATGCTTTTTATTGGCAATATATAAAGGGTGGTATAGGGGTAAACGTAGGGGCCAGAGCGGAAAACTGCCTGGTTATTGCTCCCGATTAATACGGTGCGACGGCGGAACGGTGGGCGTCGACCACCAGCTCTTCATTAATGGCCGGGAAGGCGCGTTGAGCGCAATTCTGGCGAGGGCAAGTGCGGCAGCCGGCGCCGATGGGGGTTGCGGCAGACAGGGCGTCGAGGTTGAGGCCTTGGGCATAGACTGTGCGGCTGGCGTGGCGCGCCTCGCAGCCTAGGCCGATGGAGAAGAGTTTATTGGTATCGCCGAAACGGCCCTGGGGGTAGCTCACCGTCCGTGAAATCCAGAGGTAGTTGCGGCCATCCGGCATCTGCGCCAGCTGACGCGAGATGGTGTTGGGGCGGGCGAAGGACTCATACACGTTCCATAGCGGGCACGTTCCGCCGGAATTGGAAAAGTGTACGCCCGTGGCCGATTGGCGCTTGGACATATTGCCGGCGCGATCAACCCTCACGAAAGTAAAGGGGATTCCGCGCTTGTTGGGGCGCTGCAGCGTGGAGAGGCGCGAGGCAATTGTCTCGTAGCCCACGCCAAAGACGTTGCAGAGGTACTCCACGTCATACCCGGATTGCTCGGCCTCACTGTGGATGAGGTTGTAGGGGAGCAGCGTGGCGGCGGCGTAGTAGTTGGCAATTCCACGCTTGGCCAGGTTGATAGAGGCGTCCGAGGTGAAGGGTTCTTCGTCCACGAGGGCGTCGATTAGCGCGCCCGCCTCGAGGAAACCCAACTCTGCCGCCATGCGGAAGGCGCGCTGGCCCACGCTCAGGCGGCTGGCAAGGCGAAGGGTGCCGCTCTCCTTGTCGAAGCGATGCAGGGTGCCGTCCATGCGATCGGTGGTGAGAATCTCTACGCCGTGTTTGGAAGTGAGCCGCTCATTAAGGGCCTGTTCAATGTCGCGAATGTGAAAGGGAATAACGTTGAGTTTCGCGGCAGTTTCCTCTGCGTGGATATCCAACTCGTCGAGGTAGTTCTGCCGGGCATAAAAGAAGTCTCGCACCTCGTCGTGAGGCATGGACAGCGCTTGGTTCCCGTCCGAGCGGCGGGTATCGGTGGCGAGCGAGAGCTTGTCACGAATATTGCGGTAGCGGCGGTGGATATCCACGAGCGTGCGGGCGACGGTGGGATGGTTGTAGACCAATTCGGACAATTCCTGAAGCTCCACGGGGGAGGGGCAGATTTCCTGGTCTTGGACGACATCCTGGATTTCCGCAAGCAGACGTGAATCATCATCACGGGAGAAGAACGTGGCATCCACACCAAAGGCTTCAGTAATTTTCAGCAAGACCGGGACGGTAAGGGGGCGCACGTCATGCTCAATCTGATTGACGTAGCTAGCTGAAAGTCCCAGCGTAGCGGCGAGAGTAGCTTGGCTGAGATCACGTTCGCGGCGCAGCTGGCGCAGGCGCGAACCCACGTATGTCTTGCTCATGTGAGCTAGGTTACCTAGTGCCTTTCGGTCATAACAATTGTTTTGCAAGGAATGTGTGAAGTATTTTAACTCCGCTGCGAAGTGGGGGTGCTGGCGGGGTGCCGAGCGGGCGATAGGGGTGCATACCAAGCGAAAGTTTGACACCTAAAGGGGTAGGGTCGTCACTCAGGCCACACCCTGTGACAAAAGTCTCATCCGTAAAATGTTTTCGCAAGGTCAATATTGCGTAAAAGGAAGTGATCAAGGTAGAGCGCTCAAAGAGGTGTGGCGCCTAAGGTGATCCTTGCCTTAACTCGTTTAAATACGGGGACCATAGGAGGGGGAGGGGGTATGCAAAGCAAAGATATAACTAGTGGTCAGCGCAAAGGTCTGCGTAAGGTAAGGGCGACAATGGAGGTGTCATGTCTGTAAAAAATCCTGACCGTGAAGCCCTCGCTCACGGCCGTATTACTAATGAAACGATTCGTCCTAAGCCAGGAATTCCGTCCTGGGCTTTGAAACTGACGATGGCAATTACCGGTCTGTTCTTCGCGCTCTTCGTTGTGGGGCACATGGCCGGCAACCTGAAGCTTTACTTGCCGGCTCACGACGGCCAGGAAGCACTCGATGCCTACGGCGCTTACCTGCGTAATCTTGGTGAGCCACTGATCCCGAGCGGTCACGCACTGTGGATCATTCGCATCGTCCTGCTGGCCTGCGTAATCGCTCACATTTACGGCGCTTTTGCTTTGACCGCTCGCTCGAAGGCATCTCGCGGCAAGTTCAAGCGCACGAACCTGATGGGCGGCATGGATTCCTTTGCCACCAAGAGCATGTTGGTTACCGGCGTCGTGCTTCTCCTGTTCATCATCTTCCACCTTCTGGACCTGACGATTGGTGTCCAGCCGGTTGCAGCAGAAGCTTTTGCTCACGGTGCCGTTAAGGCCAACATGATCGCAACCTTCTCGCGCTGGCCGGTGACCATCGTCTACATCGTCGCCATGCTGTGCCTCTTCCTGCACCTGACCCACGGTATCCGCCTTGCGGCTTCTGACCTGGGCATCACCGGTGCAAAGTGGCGCGAGGTTTTTGTTGTCCTGGCGTACATCGTCCCGGCCGTCGTGTGCCTGGCAAACATTGTTATGCCGTTGTCCGTCGCCCTGGGCTGGGTCAGCTAAAGGAGTTTTGAACCCATGACTAACGCGAACACTGAACTCAAGCGCGAGCACCCTGACTTCTCGCACCCGCAGTCCATCGTCCCGGGCGTTAAGCCGGGCCGCATCCTGGAGTCCCACGAGCCGCACGGCGTCCCGATGAAGGACATGTGGAGCTACCAGAAGGACCACATGGAGCTCGTCTCCCCGCTGAACCGCCGCAAGTTCGAGATCATCGTCGTCGGTACCGGCCTGTCCGCTGGTTCCGCCGCCGCTGCTCTCGGCGAGTTGGGCTACAAGGTCAAGGTCTTCACCTACCACGATTCACCGCGCCGTGCGCACTCCATTGCTGCGCAGGGTGGTGTGAACTCCTCCCGCCACAAGAAGGTGGATAACGACTCCGCTTACCGCCACACCAAGGACACCGTTAAGGGTGGTGACTACCGCTGCCGCGAGTCCGACTGCTGGCGCTTGGCCTATGAGTCCATCCGCGTCATCGACCACATGAACGCCATCGGCGCTCCGTTTGCTCGCGAGTACGGCGGCACCTTGGCTACCCGTTCCTTCGGTGGTGTGCAGGTCTCCCGTACCTACTACACCCGTGGCCAAACAGGCCAGCAGCTGCAGCTGTCCACCACGTCTGCGCTCTACCGCCAGATTGGCCTGGGCAACGTGGAGCTCTTCGCTCACCACGACCTGCAGGACATCATCACCTACACCGACGGTGGTAAGAAGCGCGCCGGCGGCATCGTGACCCGCAACCTCATCACCGGCGAGCTCAAGGCCTTCACCGGCCACGCAGTCATCCTCGGTACCGGCGGTTACGGCAACGTCTACCACATGTCCACGCTGGCCAAGAACTCGAACGCCGGCGCCATGATGCGTGCGTACGAGAACGGTGCTTACCTGGCTTCCCCGGCATTCATCCAGTTCCACCCGACTGGCCTGCCGGTCAACTCCGAGTGGCAGTCCAAGACCATCCTCATGTCCGAGTCGCTGCGTAACGATGGCCGCATCTGGTCTCCGATCAAGGAGAAGGATGACCGTCCTGCCAATGAGATTCCGGAAGAGGAGCGCGACTACTTCCTGGAGCGCCGCTACCCGGCCTTCGGTAACCTCGTCCCGCGTGACGTGGCTTCCCGCGCCATCTCCCAGCAGATCAACAAGGGTCTGGGCGTTGGTCCGCTGCACAACTCCGTGTACCTGGACTTCCGCGACGCCATCGAGCGCCTGGGCAAGGACAAGATCCGCGAGCGCTACTCCAACCTCATCGAAATGTACGAAGAGGCTATTGGTGAGTCCGCTTATGAGACCCCGATGCGTATCGCTCCGACCTGCCACTTCACCATGGGCGGCCTGTGGACGGACTTCAACGAGATGACCACCATCGACGGCCTCTTCGCCGCCGGTGAGTGCTCCTGGACCTACCACGGTGCGAACCGCCTGGGTGCTAACTCCCTGCTGTCCGCTTCCGTTGATGGCTGGTTCACCCTGCCGTTCACCATCCCGAACTACCTGGCCCACCACCTGGGTGAGGCCAAGCTGGCTGAGGACTCGGCAGAGGCCAACGAGACTGTTGCTCGCGCACAGGCTCGCATCGACCGCCTCATGTCCATCCAGGGTCAGGATCCGCACGGCCCGGCGTACTACCACCGCCAGCTGGGTGACATCCTCTACTGGGGTTGTGGCGTGTCCCGTAACGTCGAGGACCTCAAGGTTGCCATCGAGAAGGTTCGCGCACTGCGCAAGGAATTCTGGGCTAACGTCCGCATTACTGGCGACGCCAACGACATGAACCAGGTTCTCGAGTACGGTCTGCGCGTTGCTGACTACATCGACCTGGGCGAGCTCATGTGCATCGACGCTCTCGACCGCGACGAGTCCTGTGGTGCTCACTTCCGTGATGACCACCTCTCCGAGGACGGCGAGGCCGAGCGTGATGACGAGAACTGGTGCTTCGTCTCCGCATGGGAGCCGGGCGCTGCTGAGGGCGAGTTCATCCGCCACGCCGAGCCGCTGTACTTTGATTCGATCCCGCTGATGACAAGGAACTACAAGTAATGAAACTGACACTTGAGATCTGGCGTCAAGCCGGACCGACGCAAGAAGGCAAGTTCGAAACCGTGCAGGTTGACGACGCCGCCGAGCAGATGTCCATCTTGGAGTTGCTCGACCACGTCAACGACGGCCTCATCGAGGCCGGCAAGGAGCCGTACGCATTCGCTTCCGACTGCCGTGAGGGCATCTGTGGTACCTGTGGCCTTCTGGTCAACGGCCGCCCGCACGGCCCGGGCCAGAACACCCCGGCCTGCCAGCAGCGCCTGTTCCAGTTCAAGGACGGCGACACCATCAAGCTGGAGCCTTTCCGCTCCGCTGCCTACCCGGTAATCAAGGACATGATCGTGGACCGCTCCAAGCTGGACCACGTCATGGAGCAGGGCGGCTACGTATCCATGGATGCGGGTACCGCTCCGGATGCTGACACCCTGCACATCAACCACGAGACCTCCGAGTACGCCCTGGATCACGCTGCCTGCATCGGCTGCGGTGCCTGCGTAGCATCCTGCCCGAACGGCGCTGCTCACCTGTTCACCGGCGCCAAGCTGGTTCACCTCTCCCTCATGCCGCTGGGCAAGGAAGAGCGTGGCCGCCGCGCACGCAACATGGTGGACGATCTGGAGCAGAACTTCGGCCACTGCTCGCTCTACGGCGAGTGCGCTGATGTGTGCCCGGCTGGTGTGCCGCTGACCGCGGTTTCCGCGGTTACCCGCGAACGTGCACGTGCTGCTTTCCGCGGCAAGGACGACTAAGCTATAGTCATTCACAGGATTAACAGGAACGAGAGAAAGTTTCAGCCATGAGCGACCTCAACCCGGCAGTAGCTGATCACCACAGCGAGACCTACCCGGAGTTCTCCGGCAAGATCCAGGACTCCTACATCGAGGGCTACGAGCCCGTATCCTACGGTGCACCGCACTCTTCGTTGCTGCGCACCTCCACCTGGGTGGGCATGGGCCTGATTCTCTCGCTCCTGCCGGCAGCCGGCATCCTCATTTGGGGCCTCGGTACGTGGCTCTACCCGCAGGGCACCGCTGGTGCTGACTACCAAATCAACATCATCGTCGGCGCTATCGCGCTCGTCGTTGTTGCCATCCTGGCAGTCAGCTCCGTCCACTTCGGTCGCCGCTACTACCGCCAGTACCGCAAGGAAACCGGCCGCATCAACTAGGCACCTCCTAGGACGTTGAACGCCTAAGTTTCTGTACTGACACCACAACAACCCCCACCTCCAAACAAACACAACACATGGGAGACCATGTGAGGAGGTGGGGGTTGCTGGCGTTTGGGTGGGTGCTGGGCGGGAGAAGAGGGGGAGCGGGCGCTTGACGACGCCCCTACGGTGCCATACGCGTGAATGGCGCTGCAGGGAGCGACGCGAACACAAACCTGACTTGGCTCAAATCAGTGCCGAAGGGTTGGGGCGGTGATGGTGTTGACGAGGTTTTGGATTTCCGAGGGTAGTGGTACGGCGGCGTGGATGGTTTCGCCACCAATGTTGAGATGTGCGGTGACCGAGTCTTGTTTCCTGGCGAAGATTGGGCGTGCTTTCCGGTCTGATTTCGACATCCGAAACGATTTCTCAATGGTGAATAGCCTGCGGTAATGCCCGATAACTTCCTAGGCGGGAAGAGCGGTCAGTTCGGTTTCGTAGCCTTTAATTCCGGCTAGGGCTCGGTGTTTGGCAGCAAGAGCGTAGTTGACCTTCTTGTTCGGGGCGGAAAGATAGAAATAGCGATTACGGTTGATAGCGATATCGCCGTCAACAGCGCGTTTGGCTTTCGCTACTTGTTCGCTGACTCCGCGCAGGCTGCGTCTAGCCCGGTCGTGGGAGTATTGGAAGTGGGTCCTACAGCGATGTCACAACCGGACGCAAGTGGGGGCGGCTGAAGAACTACGGCGAGAAACTCGTCGAGAACATCGTCCAAGCAGTCGCTCGTGACCTCACTCGTCCACGCCATGACACTCGACGCAGACGGGTACGAATGCGACTACTACCGCAAAGATTAGACGCGCCAGAGAGGCAACTCGCGCCAGTTGTCAGGTGCTCCTGTGCGAGAAAACGGCACGATGGGATTGTGCGGGTAGGTGTGGAACAGCTTCGGTAGCCGGTCGGCTGAAGACAAGTCCAGTTGGCGCTGCAAGTATTGGATAAGGGAGAGCTGCCCGAACACGCGATTCATTCTTTCAGCTACCGGAGCCAGCCTGACGTCCTTGTTCAGTTTCGGTTTGATGTCGTAAACACGGTTGAACATCCTTGCATGATGAGCTGCGTAATTACGCAGAATATTCAAGGATTTCAGCCATGATTCAAGCTGAGGGCCAGTTAGGCTGCAGGGCTCGGCAATCCGGTTGCGCACGATATTGGGCGACATGCCGTACAGGTACGACAGCATCCCCCAATCCATGATTTCGACAGCCGCCCAGATGGGTAGAGTCCCGCCATATTTGGATTTGTGGTGGGCGACGAAGTCCTCTTTCGACGCTTTCAATGCCGACTGGTACTTTCTCAGCCACACCGCGTGCACGCTACGTCCGTCTTTGTTTCGCTGCCGTGCCCGGGCGCTCAAACGCTGGGGATCCAAATAGATCAGCGGGTCAAGGCGACCCAGTTCGTGACCGAGCTTGGTTCGAATAGCCAACTCCACGCGATCAAGCTCGATGAACACGCTGTGGCGCAATTGTTCGTCAAACCCATAGAGAGCTACCACCAGGTCAAACGATGCTCCCTCAACGAATTCATCTCGGGCAGTGCCGTCGCCTTGGGAGAAACGGCGCATCGGGTACCAGTATCCGGACAAGCGGTAGTAGTTAAATCGCGCCAGCAGTTTCTCAGCATGCTGGAGATCATTCACTCGCATCCCACGCTGACAAAGCAATTCGACCTGTTCACCGTAGGTCTTGAACTGCTTCACCTGCTCCACGCGCACCCCTGTTTGATACAAAAACGAAGACCGGCCCTGGACTCCCATTGAGGCGGGCAGCGGAACCGGTCATGTTGACTACGAGGCTACCTGGTTGATGACGCCGAGGCAAGAGCACGAAACTTGGAGCCATCGGTACGTTCACACACCAGTGTGCCCTCTGACCCGTCCGGATTTGTCGGTGCTCGGGGCGTATGGGCGAGAGCCTTCCTCACACCGTGTCCGGTTTCGGTGCCTGCCGTGCCTGACAGGTGAGAGCCTGGCGCATTTCGCGCCCGCGATTGTCTACCCGGCTCTCGGAAAAGACGTCGGTCATGGCTACCGCGCTACATGCGTTCACCGACCACGAGTTCGGTACGATCCGAGCCATCACCTCGGGCGGGCAGGTCCTGTTCTACGGCAAGGACGTGGCCACCGCCCTCGGCTACGCCAACACGAAAGATGCCCTGGCGCGTCACTGCAAGGGGTCGTGAGTCACTACCCTCTTGAAACGGCTGGTGGCATCCAGCAGGTCAGGTTCATCAGCGAAGGCGACCTGTAACCGGCTGATCGTCTCCTCCAAGCGACTTGCCGCCGAACAAGCCCTGTTGAGGGCGGCACCGAAGGTGTCCTATTACGACGTGGTGCTGGCGTCGTCGTCGCTGATCACCACTACCGAGATCGCCAAGGACTACGGCCTGTCGGCGAAGAAGCTCAACCAGATTCTGCGCGAGGAGCAGGTGCAGTTTCACCAGTCCGGGCGCTGGTTCCTCTACGCTAAGTTTGCTGAGCAGGGGTACACCCAATCCAAGACGCACGAGTACGACGAGGGAAAGACCCACACCCACATGTACTGGACGCAGAAAGGCCGCCTGTTCATCTATGGCCTGTCGAAGAACACCCGTGGCCTGCTGCCGGTGATCGAGCGTGAAGGCAAGGACGCCAGATGACCACCACTGTGCTTCTTGATATCAGAATACCGAAGAAGAATGTCGAAGGATACCCCGACCCGACCTGCTACCGGGCGCTGAAAGCGATTCAGGTCCCCGGACGGTTCATCTACGGCACCACCAACGGGCCCTCGGCAGGCTGGCATTCATAAAGCTAGGAGTTGATCTTAGTGTTGCTGGCTATCGAGTGTGTCCGTTACGCACGCTAATGTTGATTGATGGATTCGCTATCCATCACGAAGCCTCGTTTACCCCCACCAAGGAGAACCACCCATGACGCACCGCGCAGACGCAGGGCTTGAGCCGGCTCGGGAAACGTCGGCGTCGCAGACGTCGTTTGTGCCGCAGCCAGGAAACCAGGAGGCGCGCCGGGCGGACCTGCGCCGCTGGAAGGCGATTGCCCTGTCCTTCCTGATTGGTGCGGCGGTGATCTTTTTGGGGTGCTCGTGGTGGCAGGCGTCGGCAAGCGGGGCTCCCGTCTGGGTGGGCTACGTGCGCGCGGCGGCGGAGGCAGGAATGGTCGGTGGATTGGCGGACTGGTTCGCCGTGACCGCGCTGTTCCGCCGGCCGATGGGGCTGCCCATCCCGCACACCGCGCTCATCCCCAACAACAAGGACCGCGTGGGTGATGCGCTCAAGGACTTCGTGGAGGAGAACTTCCTCACCGCGGATGCACTCAGCGCCAAGGTGCGTGAGGCGGAGTTACCGCTGTGGCTGGCGCGCCAGGGCGTAGAGCCTGGGCGGGCGGAGGAGGTCTCCGCGTGGATTGGTGAGCGCGCCGCCAGCGTGGTCGCAGACCTAGACCCGGCGGAGGCAGAGCAATTCATCCGCACCCAAGTCATGGACCGTCTGGCAGAACCCGAGTGGGGCCCGCCGCTGGGCCGCCTGTTGGAGGGCTATATCGCGGAAGGCAAGGCGCGGCCGCTGGAGGATGACCTCATTGACTGGGCGCACGGAAAGATCCTTGGCATGGAATCCACTGTGGTCACCGCCATCGATGAGCGCATGCCCGGCTGGGCGCCGCGCTTTGCCCGCGAGATGGTGGGGGAGAAGGTCTACGCCGAGCTCGTGGAGTTCGCCGATGAGGTTCGCCGCAACGGCAACCACGAGGCCCGCCTGGCCATTCGCCGTAACCTGTCCAAGCTGGCCTCGGACCTGCAGTGGGATGAAGATATGCGCGGGCGCATCGAGGGAATCAAGCAGGAAATGCTGGCTTCCGATCAGGCGCAGAAGGCCCCGGCGGCAATGTGGGCGACGGTCTCCTCCACGCTTATTGAGCAGCTCACTGACCCGGAGTCCTTCCTGCGCCAAAAGATGACCGCCAAGGTGAAAGAAATGGCGCACCGGCTGCTGGAGGATTCGGAGTTCCTGGCCCAGGCCAATGCGTTCGTGGACAAGGCCGCGCGCTACGCGGTGGAGAAGTTCGCACCGGAGATCATCGCGATTATCCCGGAGACCATTAAGCGCTGGGATGCCCAGGAGGCCTCCGAGAACATCGAGCTCATGGTGGGCAAGGACCTGCAGTTCATTCGCCTCAACGGCACGGTCGTGGGTGCACTGGCTGGGTTGGTTATCTACACTGTTAATCATCTGCTTTTTGGCGTCTAACAAGGAGTGACGACCATGTCCGTATTTGACTCAATCAAGAATGCCGGTTCCTCTGCCTTTGATGTGGCCAAGGATTTTGGTGGCCGTTTCAAGGAAGAGCGCCAGAATCAGGCCCAGAACGCGCAGGCGGAACGCATTGCCCGCGCCGCTGATGCGGCGGGCATGGGTGATGGCACCGCGAAGGAAGAGTCCTTCTTTGACCGCGTGACCTCCACGGCCAAGAACATTGGGGAGTCTGTGTCCTCCGCTGCACGCGAGACCCGCAACTCGGAGTCCTTCGTGAAGGCTCGTGAGGATTTCAACACCGCCTTCAATGAGACCCGTGAGGGGGTTCAGGGCGCTATCAACAACGCCAAGGAGCAGCGCGCGGCGGGCCAGCAGCCGCAGGAGCCGCAGAGCCCGCGCAACCCCTATGCAGCAAAGCCGAACGACGATGTCATCGACGGCGAAGTCGTTGACGAGAATTAATTAATGCACACTTTTCTAAATATTATTTCGTCGATACCGCAGTACATTTTTATGGCGGTATCCCTTTTTGCCCTCATCGGTGCCGTCCTAGCGGCGATGACGCGGGAGGATGCCTTCCGCGCCGGTGACCGCCAGAACAAATGGGTATGGGTCGGGTTGCTCGTCGGTTCCGCCCTGGTGATGAACCTGCCGCTGCCTTTCGTTAGCTGGATTGGCGCCATCATCACCGGCGTGTACTGGTTTGATGTGCGCCCGCAGCTCAAGGCCATCATCAACGGCGATTATTCCTACTAATGCTGAATCTGCTTGAGGCCTCCCTGGAGGAGGTGCGGACCCAATCCGCGGGGCAGCAGCGAGTGCTTGTCTCCCCGCACCATGTGCTTGCCGCCGAGGGCGCCGAGCACGTCATTGCCGTCGCCGGCTATCCCACTGGGCGCCACCACTCTTTGGTGAAGGCGGCGGAGGCGCGGCTGGCCGTGCAATCAGGCGCCGCAGAGGTGTGGGTTGCGGTGGATGCACTGCTTGGCGACGCCACCTCGCTCCTCTCCGAGCTCGTCACCCTCCGCGAGGCCTGCCCGCTGCCCGTGCGTTTAGGGCTCATTCTTCCCGAAGACTCGCGATTGCCGCTTAAAGAAATAGCCCGCCTGGCGGAGCAGGCGGGCTATCAATCCCTTGTTGATCCGGGGTCCGTCGTTTCAGACGACGAAGACCTAGACACGCAGCTCACCGTAGAGTGCCTGCGCTCTAATTCTTAAGCCTTAGTTGGCCGGTGCCGATTCCGGTGCTGGTGCCGTGGCGGAATCGAGCTCGCTCATCGGGACGTCGTGGCCAATGAGGGTCAGCGTGAGCTCGCCAGCGCCGACGTCCACGGACTCAAAGGTGAGCTTTTGTCCCGCGAGCTGTTCCTCCATGCCTTCGGCCAAGGCATTCGAAATCGCGGAGGTTGCCTGCTCCGGCAGGTCGAAGCCGAAGAGCGATGCTTCCTTCGCATCGATGGCGAGCTTGCCGTCGCGAGCTTCCGGCTTGAGCGAGAGCGTGGCCAGGCCACCGGCGAATTCCACCTCGAGGTCATCCTCGGCATCGTTGGCGGCAATCGCGGTGACCACGAGGTTGCCCAAGGCATCATAGCCGGACTGCTCAGCAATGGCCTTCTGGAAGCTGGCAAGCAGGAACTGATCCGGGACCGTCGTCGAGGCCCGCAGAGTGCCCGCGACTGGCTCCTGGGACAGCGTCATGTCTTCGACGTGGACATCCGCAGCCGGTTGGCCAGCGATGTTGGTGCCATCAATCTTCAGCGTGGACGGGGTCTTCATATCCATCTGCGGAATCTTGCCGTTGAGCATGCCAAAGATCATGGGGCTAGCACCGAAGCTCACCTCCGGTTCCTCAGATGTCTCCACGCCCTGTTCCTTGGCGGACTCGGTGAATTGGCTCTTCATCTGTGAACCTAAGAACCAGCGCAGGCCGAGCTCAGCTACCAGGATGATGAGCAGGAGTACCACGAGTACGCCAATGAAGATTTTCCAGGCCGTCGAGGCGGAAGATTTAGAAGAAGCCATGACTACTAGTGTGGCGCACCGGCTTAAAGATGGCCAACTACCAGGTTCCAATCCACTGTGAGCACGTTATCCCGCAGGCGGCGGTGTACCGGATGGATGGGAACTGTGTGCCGGAGTTCTTCGCGCGCCATGCGCCAGCGCACTCGCGGGCCATAAGGAGACCAGCCGGCGGCGCGGTCCCAGGCGGCGTCGGCTGCCTGCAAGAGCTCGTGGATCGGCTCACCCGGCACGTTGCGGTGGATGAGGATTTTGGGCAGGCGCTCCGCGATATCGCTGGGGCGCGCAACGTCGAAGGGATCCCAGGCGAGGGTTAGGGTGCGTGGGCCGGAGGCGTCGAGAAGCACCCAGGCCGCCCTGCGCCCCAGCTCGTCGCAGGTTCCCTCCACGAAGAACCCACCGGGGGCCAAGCGCGAGTTCACGGTGTTCCAGGCTTTCTCCACCTGGTCCACGTCATACTGGCGCAGCACGTTGAAGGCCCGCACCAGCTGCGGGTGGTAGCCGGCCAGCTCGAAGCCGCCGAGCTCAAAGGTCACGCCATCGCGCGGCGGCAGGACGCGCTCGGGGGAAATCTCCAGACCCGTCACCCGGGTATGAGGATTAACGCTGCGCAGCCAGCCGGCCCACTCCACCGTGGTGGTGTGGGAGGCGCCGTAGCCGACGTCGAGCGCCAGCGGCTTACTCGTGGAGCGCAGCAGCGAGGAGATTTCCGGGTGCGCCACCATCCAGCGATCGCAGCGGCGCAGGCGGTTGGGATTAGTGGTGCCGCGGGTAATAACGCCAAAAGGCCGACCAGCGCTTTCCTGAGCCTTCAGGTTATGCGCGTGATCGGCCATGGCAACAACTGCGTTGTAGAGAGCTGTTTAGAGGTTGTTGGAGATCCACTCTTCGGTGAGCTTGCCCTCGTTGGTGTAGAGCTCCTGCAGAGCCTCAGCGACCTTCGGTTCGATGGCAGCGCCCATCATCGGGATGTTGACGGAAACCTCAGAGACGTAATCCAGAGCGGTGGACTCGCCCTGGCCCTTGTAGGTGATGTCGCCCTTGAAGTCGACCGGGGTGCCCTTGACGTCAGCGGTGAAGGAGACGGACATCTGATCATCGACAACCTCGCCGATGGTCACGGTGCGCTTTTCCTTGAGGTCCTGGGAGACCATAGCGCGGACGGCCTCCGGGAGGAGGGAGGTCGGAAGAATCTCGTAGAGCACGGCGGTGTTGCCGGTGAACTCGTGCACGGTGCCCGGTTCCGGGGAGAGCTTGGCCACGATGAAGTCCCAGTACTCCTGGGTGGACAGTGCCTTGTGCACCTTATCGATGGGCTGGTTGATGATCACGGTGTTTTCGCTACGGGTTGACATGAGTTACAGACTACCTTGGTAGACGTGCTAGATAAATTCCTGACCCTCGCTGATATTGACGGAGTCACGCTTGATTCCGAGACCACCTTCGCCGATCTCACGACGCTGCGCATCGGCGGTGCCCCGCTGGTGACGGTGCGCTGCGCCAGCGCTGAGGCCGCCATCGCTGCGCTGGCAGCGCTTGACGACGCCTCCCAGGACTACCTCGTCGTCGGCGGCGGCTCCAACCTCGTGGTGGCGGAAGGTCAGCTGGATGTCGTGGTGGTCATCCTCGACTTCGAGGACATCGACGTCTCCGTGGCCAGCGGCCTCGTGCGCGCTGATGCGGGCGCGGTGTGGGATGACGTCGTGGCTTTGTCCGTGGACTGCGGCCTGGGCGGCATCGAGTGCCTTTCCGGGATTCCGGGCAATGCGGGTGCCGTGCCGGTGCAGAATGTCGGCGCCTATGGCGCGGAGACCTCCGACGTCCTCACGCAGGTTTATCTCTACGAGCGCGCTACCCAGACCGCGACGTGGGTGCCGGCCGCGGACCTGGAGTTGGCCTATCGCTACTCCAACCTGAAGTTCACCGGGCGCGGCGTGGTGCTGGCTATTGAGCTGCAGCTGACTACCGACGGCCTGTCGAGGCCCCTGCGCTTTGGCCAGCTCACCCAGAACCCTGGTGAGCGCCGCCCCGTGGCCGACGTCCGCGAGGACGTATTGAAGCTGCGCCGCGGCAAGGGCATGGTGCTTGACCCAGAAGACCACGACACATGGTCGGCCGGTTCCTTCTTCACCAACCCCATCGTCGAGCCCGAGCTTGCCGATTCCATCCAGGAAGCAGTCCGCGCCACCCGCGGCGACGAGGATGCTTACCGCATGCCGCGACACGTGGTGCCGGCAAGCGGCACCACGTCGGGGAAGATGGAAAAACTCTCCGCCGCGTGGCTCATCGAGCGCGCCGGCTTTGCCAAGGGCTACCCAGGTGAAGAGTCAGGCGCGAAGGCAACCTTGTCCACCAAGCACACCCTGGCGCTGACCAACCGCGGTGAGGCCACCGCCGACGATATCGTTGCGCTGGCCCGCGACATCCGCGCCGGGGTACAGAAGGCCTTCGGCGTGACGTTGGAGCCGGAGCCCATCTGGCTAGGGGTAGAAATATAAGTGCGAAATATTTAAAATAGCGTTGAATTACTAGTTCGCCGCAGGCAGTCACTAGCCGCCTAGAAAGGACCTCGCATGTACATCCCCAAAGACGTACTCTTTGCCATCCTCCTCTTTGCTTCGAGCCTTCTCTGCGTGGCGGCGATCCTATTGATCCCTGGACTGTTCGCGGAGTTCAGCGCAGCACGTTGCACCTTGATGGCGAGTGTTTTGGGGCTTGGCGTCGCCGGGCTGTTCGTCGCCCGCACCCAGATCCGACGCCTCGAGTCCTAGGACGGGTGGGCCGCCGCCCCCGATGTCATGGCCATTTAGGCCATGACGTTGAGCCACTCTTCCTTGGCCGCGAGGAAGTTGCGTGCGGCCTCCTGCGCGCCTTCGAGTGAGTGGTGGGCGCCCCAGCCGCACTGCACCTCGTTGGCGGCGGGAACCTCAGTGGCATTGAGGATGTCATTGAGCGCGCCCTCGACAGCGCGGAGCAGCTCATCCTGCTCCATGCCGTTGGTGATGGCGTAGAAGCCGGTGCGGCAGCCCATCGGGGCAAAACCAATGAGCTTGTCGGTGTAGTTGCGCATGAAGTTGGCCATCATGTGCTCGACCGAGTGCAGTGCTTCGGTACCGAGGTGCTCTTTGTTGGGCTGGCAGAAGCGCAGGTCATACTTGATAATCTCGACCCCGCCGCCCAGGTCGGTGCGGTCGGCGACGCGGATATAGGGGGCGGCGACAAGCCGGTGATCGAGCTCGAAGGACTTTACGTTGATCTTGGTCTCGGTGTTCTTCTCAGTCATGCCTCCCCAGTGTAACCACGGCTCTGGCTGTGGCCCGAGTGTCCTTCCCCTGAATGCGCGCTGTGCCGCATACGCTGGTCAGATATGAGCGAAGAGGAGATTGACGGCAACGCTATGTCGGCCGAGGAGCCGGAGACAATCGTGCCGTTTAAAGGCCCGACCGTCCTGGAGGTCCAGGGCCACGATGAAGAACACAACCCCCTCGCCAAAGGCAACCGTCTGCGCAAGGCAAGCTGGGGGCTGGTCATCCGCCGTACGTGGAATGACTTCTTCCACGATGCCTTCATGGACCGCGCCGCCGGGATGACCTACTTCACGCTCATGGCTTTTGCACCAACGGTACTGGCCGCCTACTCCATTGTCACGCTCATCTTCTCCTCCCGCCAAGCGGAAGTGGAGCAACTGACCTCTGAGCTCGTCGAACAGTACGTCCCAGGTTCGCTTTCTGAGCAAGCACATACGGTCGTCGGGACGATTATTGGCTCCAGCGCGCAGGGCACGTTGGCCTTGATCATCTCCCTGGCCATTTCGCTGTTTTCTGCCTCGGCGTATGTGCGGGCCTTCTCACGCACAGCCAATACCGTGTACGGCCGGGTGGAAGGTCGCGGCATCATCCGGACCTGGTCGCTGATGTGGGGGCTGACAGCAGTCATCGTGGTGGGCGCGGTCATCGTGCTTTTTGCCAACTTACTGCGTGATGCAGTTCTTAATGAGGGGCTGATTCCGCTTGCTCGCAACGTAGGACTAGAAGATGCCGCCACGTACCTGGTGCGAATCTTTCTCCCGGTGTGGAACTGGCTGCGCTTCCCAGTCACCGTGGTTGTGGTTCTCACGCTTATCGCGGTGCTCTATCACTTCAGCCCCAACGTGCGGCCGGGGCGTTTTAGGTGGATTACCTACGGTTCCATCGTGGCGCTCGTGGGCACGGTTGTGTCCTGGGGTTTGGTGGGTCTCTACCTGAAGTACCTTGCTGCGGCCAGCGCCTATGGTGCGCTGAGTACCGTCATGGCGGTCTTCGTGGCAATGTGGCTGATGAACACTGTGCTCATCGTCGGCATCAAGATAGATGCCGAGGTGCTGCGCGCTAAGGAGCTGCAGCTGGGATTGCACTCCGAGCGTTTCATCCAAGCTCCGCCGCGCGCCGAGAATTCATCCCAAGCCCAGGCCCGCGCCCAGGAGAGCTTGGAGCAGAGGGCACGTGAGATTTCAGATAATGCGCGGCAGGTGCAGGACGAGCAGGCGGAGGAATCAGAGGAAGAACGCGCCTAGATGCCAAAACCTTGCCCCCGCGTTGCATGGATCGGCGATAAGTTTGGCAGATAGGGCAGTTGTGAAGCCGGGCGGTTACTGCACAGACTCTTCTGGAACCCGGCGTTGGCCCGCGGCCTTTTCTTGCCTGCGCTTGTCAATCAGTGCTGAGATAAGGAATCCAAACCCCATTACCGTTGTGGCCCTGGTTGACCACTCGTAGTCAGCGGAGAGCCACCCGATAAGGGAAATGACGCTGAGTGAGCCGACAGCTGTCATGAGGAATTTTTCAATATCCATGCTTCGTCCTCTGGTTCGTGGAAGTCTCGCAATCAAGTAAACGGTGCCTTATGCGAAAACTATCACGAGGCGAGGGGCACAGGTAGAAAAGAAGCCGAGGAGGCTCGCTTCTTAGCGGACGTCCTCGGCTTGTTCTTAGGGCTTGCTGTTAGGGGATCTGCGCCTTAGGCGGAGGGGTAGGTGCCGTCTTCGGTGAGGCGCGCGGAGTCGTCGAGAAGCATGGCAATCTCGGCGGCCTTGGCGTCGCGTGCCGGGAGGCGGCGGCCTTCGATGACCTCGAAGAGCGGGGCGCGGCCCAGCATGCCGGCCTCAAAGTGGGCGCGGCCAGCACGCAGGCGCTGCTCGGCGCGCTCACGCCATTGGGAAGCGGCATCCGCCCCACGCTGCTGGGACACAGCCTGCTCGAACACGCCGGGGTGGGCGTAAACGATGAGCGCGCTGACGTGGCCGAAGCCAAGCGAGGTCAGTGCCGCTGCCTTCACGCTGCGTCCCGCTGCTGCGAGGTCCAGCGGGGAGCGCAGCCACACCAGGTTCGGCGCCTTCGGGGCGATGAGCGGGTCGACGCAGTCCAGGGACACGTTCGCCGGGATGCGGTGCGTGCGGAAGACGTCGATGATGCCGCCAGTCTGGAAGAGCGCGGCACCCGCCTTGGAGTGGCCGGTGAGCGTCTTCTGGGAGATGACGAACATCGGCTGGTCCTCATCGCGGCCAATCGCCGGCCACAGCAGGGAGTGCAGCTCCGACTCGTTGGGGTCGTTGGCGTTGGTGGAGGTGTCGTGCTTGGACAGGACGCTGACGTCGTTTGGCGTCAGGCCCAGACCGCGCAGCGAGCGCGCCAGGCGGGAGTTCTCCCGGCCGCGGCCAGCGCCCAGCGCACCCAGGCCCGGGGCCGGGATGGAGGTGTGGGCGCCGTCGCCATAGGAGGCAGCGTGCGCGACCACCGCGAGCACCGGCAGTCCTAAGTCGGCTGCTAGTGAGGCGCGAACTAGCAGGACCGTGCCGCCGCCTTCGCCTTCGAGGAAGCCGCCGCGGCGGCGGTCGTTGGCGCGGGAGATGAAGCGATCATCAATTCCCTTGGCAGTCATCTTCGCGGTCTCCGCGGTGGCGTTCATGTCACCGAAGCCCTGGAGGGATTCCACCTGGACATCGTCGATACCGCCGGCCACGACCACATCGGCCTTGCCCAGGGCAATCTTGTCCACGGCCTCCTCAATCGAGACCGCCGCGGTAGCGCAGGCGCCGATGGGGTGAATCATGGAACCGTAGCCGCCCACCAGGGATTGCATGGTGTGCGCCGCGATGACGTTCGGCAGGGCCTCCTGCAGGATGTCGGACGGGCGCTCCTCACCGAGGAAGCGGGTGACGAAGACCTTGTGCAGGGATTCCATGCCACCGATACCGGTGCCCTGCGTGGTAGCTACCTGACCCGGGTGAATGGAGCGCAGCAGCTCTGCCGGGGAGAAACCGGCTTGGGTGAAGGCATCCACTGCGCTGACCAGGTTCCACACCGCCATGCGGTCCAGGGAATCGAGCATGTGCTCCGGGATTCCCCACTTGGCGGCGTCGAAGTCATCCGGCATCTGCGCGGCGACGGTGCGGGTCAGCGTGGCCTTGCGCGGCACCTTGACGGTGGCACCCTGGCGGCGGGTGACCTGCCATTCGCCGTCCGCCTCGACGATGCTGACGAACTCCGGGTCCGCGTCCTGAATATCGCGGGCGGTGGCCTCCGAATCCACGGTGAAGGTGACGTCACGGTCGAGGAAGACAGTGGTGAGATCGATGGAGCCGCGGTCGGTCAGGTGGTACTTATCCGTCAGCGTGCGCACACCGGAGCGTGCGACGACCTCATCGCGGAAGCGCTCGAAGACGTCCTCCTCGGCGATCTCTTCATCGCTCTCCACCACGAACCAGCCCGGGTGCGGATCCTCGCGCCATTCCACCAGTCCGGTCATCCACGCCAGCTCCAGCACACCGGCGGCGGTCAGTTCTGCGGAACCATCGCGCTGCAGGCCAAACTCGGCCTCGAAGCGCGTGCGGCCGGAGCCCCACGAGGAGACTTCGCCGATACCGGCGATGACCACCATGTCCTCCAGATCCGTGGTGACCTGGCCAACTTCTTCCTCCAGCCCAGGCTGTACTGCTTGTACCTGGTTGGGCAGCGCGGTGATGGTCGCGGGGGCGTCCTTATCCTCGTGCGGAACTGCGTTAGCGGTTTCCGCACCGGCAGCAAGCTCGGTGAGGGAGAAGCCTTCCAAGCCACCGGTGAGGTCCTTCTCCACCGGGGCATGCGCTGCTTGCGCGCGCGAGTCGGCGCTGGCCAGATCCATGAGCTCGGTGGAAATCTCCTCCGGGCTCCACACCTTGATACCGGCCTTCTCGGCGGCGGGCACCAGCCCATCGTTGCCGCCCATGAGGTGCGTGCCAGCCACCCAGCCGATCTTGGCCTGCGCCAGGGTGACACCCTGCGGCCAGTCGGCTTCGACCTTCCACTTGTTGAGGATGGCATCGAGTGCGGCCTTGACCTCGCCGTAGGCGCCGTCGCCGCCGAAGGTGCCGCGGTTGGGCGAGCCCGGAAGGACGACGTGGCAGCGCTTGTCGACGTCCCCCTGGCTCAACCTCGCCAGCCCCGCAATGGTGCGCTCGACGGACCACAGCAGCAGGCGGGCCTGCGTCTCGGTCGTTCCGGAGGCATCCGCCAGCGAACCGGCGACACTCGGCGCGGCAAAGGGGAAGGCCAGCGTCGGGGTCAGCGCAGGCTTGAGAATCTTGACCTCGTTGCCCACGGACTCGCGCTGCTCGGTGCCGATCCAGTCGATGAGCGCGTCGATATCGCGGAAGCTCGACAGGTTCGCCGGGACCAGCCACAGGGCGGAACCGGCAGCGCCGTGCTCGGCGTAGAGCGTGCGCGCGAATTCCTTGCGGGCCTGGCTGACACGGGAAGCGGTCATGATGACGGTCGCGCCGCCCTCCAGCAGGCGCTCCACCAGCGCGGTGGCGATGGAACCAGGGGCAGCACCCGTGACCAGGGCAACCTCACCGGCGAACGCGCCGGGGGTGGTGTCCACGGCGGCCTGCGCGATGTCCTCATGCTTCCACCAGCGGGCCTGACGCGCCAGGTCCTCGCCGGCACCGCGGAAGCTCTCCACCGGGTACTCGGCCTGACCCAGCGCCACGCGGGCGAGGCGCTCGCGGGCGATGGCCCAGGAATCGTCGAAAAGCACGGCCTTGTTCGCATCGAAGGACGGCGTGACGGACTTGAGCCAGCCGGAGCCGAGCTCTGCCTCGACGGCATCGATGACGGTGGTGTCAGGGGCCTCGATGAGCTCCGGTTCGGAGTCCAAGCCCAGCTGGGAGAGAACCTGGCGGGCGACAGTCGCCAGCACGCCGCTCTCACCGGTGACGGTCTCGGCGAAGGCATCGAGCGCAGCGGAGTCAACCACGGCACCGCCACCGGCACCACCGGCGGCCGCGCCCTTGGACACGGATGCACCGTGGGTAGCGGCGACGGCTTGGACGGCGGCGTCGATCAGCTCGTGCGCCGCGGACTTCGAGGTAGCGCTCGCCGGCACGGTGCTCAGCGAGCCGCCGCGCACGGAGTCCTCCTCGCGGGAGCCGAGCAGGATCTCTGCCTCGACGTGGGCAACCCAAGACTCGGGCAGGCCCCAGGTGCCGGTGACGTAGTCCGCCACGGCGGTGGGCTTGAGGCCCGCAGCGCCGAAGAGCTGGCGCAGGCGCGCGCCGACGGCCTCACCCAGCACCGGGCCGAAAGCGGAGTAGCCCGGGGCGGCGGTGGCGACCTTCTCGCGGAGCGTGGCCACGTCGGCATCGGCGGCACCATCGATGGCCGGCACGCCGATTTCCGCGGACATGTCCATGAGCAGCTGGTTACGGCGCGAGGACACACCGTTGGTCAGCTCCTCCACGGTGTCGGAGTCCGCGATCTGATCCACGCGGATCTTGTTCTGGAAGGCGAAGAGCACCATGATGGCCTCCGCCGCGCCGAAGCGCAGCTCGGGGGCGTCGCCGGAGGCGGCGGCTGCGGTAGGCGCAGGAGCAGGTGCGGCAGCTGGCGCGGCCGCAGCCGGAGCCTCGGCAGCCTCGGCTGGTGCCTCGTTGGCTTGTGGTGCCTCCTCGGCGTCGGATTCCGGAGCGGGTTCGGCGGCGGGGGCTTCGGAGACGTCGGCAAGCATGACCTGCTCTTGGTCGCGCTCCACGTTGAGCACGCGGATGGTGCCCTCCGGGATGCCGGCGACGGCTAGCGAGCGGGTGGCCAGGTTGGTCAGGGTCGGGGAAGAAGCCAGGCCGACCTCGATGATCTGCTCGACCTTGCCAAAGAGGAGGTCCTGGGTCTCAATCCAGCGCACAGGTGAGGCGAACTGCCAGGACAGCAGCTCAATGAGCAGCAGGCGGGCGAGCTCGTGCTCGGAGAGGTCCTCCACCTTCAGCCCGTCCAGCTTGCCGGAGGGTGCCAGCGGGGCCACGGCGTCGACGAAGTCCTGGGTGAGCTCGAAGGGGCGGGCCACCAGGTTCGGGATATAGCGGCCTACCAGGGCATCGAGGTCCAGCTCCTGTGGCAGGAGCTCGTCGAGTTTTTCGGCGAAGGCCGGAACACCCTCGCGCAGCACGCGGGAGTGGAAAGGCACGTCGATGCCCGGGACCATGACCGCCGCGCGCGGGGCGATGGCATTGGCCTTGTCCACCAGGGCCTTGAGCCCCTTCTTGGTGCCGGCGACGGAGTACTGCTGACCGCGGATGTTGTAGTTAACAATCTCCAGGAACTCGCCGGTGGCCTCGGCGACCTCAGCCACCCAAGCGTCGACGCTGTCGGCATCAATACCAGCCATGTTCGGGCGCAGTGCCGCCATGGCGTATTCGGAGTTACCCTCCGCGTCGCGCGGGACCAGGCTGCCCATGGCGGAGCCGCGGGAGTAGACGATGTCGATGACACCCTCGAGGTCGAAGATATTCGCCAGCGAGGCCAGCGCTGTGTACTCGCCCAGGGAGTGGCCGGCGAAGTAGGAGGTCGGCGCCAGAGCGTCCTCGGCGCGCAGGCGCTCGGTCTGGGCATAGGCCACCACGGCCAGGGCCACCTGCGTGAACTGGGTCAGGTGCAGCACACCCTGCGGGTGGCGGAAGGTAGTTCCGCGAACGGTGAGCTCCGTCGGGTTCTCATCGATGATCTTCTGGATGCTAAAGCCCAGGTTCTCGCGGGTATGCGCATCGGCACGGCGCCACGCCTCGCGCGCTGCCGGGGAGGCCTGGCGGTCGCCCTTGCCCATGCCTTCGGCCTGGATGCCCTGGCCGGGGTAGACGTACGCCGTGGTCGGCGCGGCGAGCAGAGCCTGGCCGCGGGAGACCACCTCGCCGTCGATGCGGCAGGTGACCTCGAGGGCCTCATGGATACCCTTGCGGCCGACGCGCTCGACGGTGACCTCGATGTCATCGCCCAGCTGCACCATGCCGTACATGGAGTAGGTCCAGCCCACCACGCGGCCGTGGCGTCCGGCCACTTGCTGCGCGGCGGCCGAGAGCCACATGCCGTGCACCAGCGGTGCCTGCAGGTTCACCAGTTGGGCAGCGTTATAGGAAGTGTGGATCGGGTTATAGTCGCCGGAGACCAGCGCGAAGGGCGTCATGTCCTGCGGGGCGGTGACGGTGGCGCGGTCGACGAAGGAGCGCGGCGTCGGCACCACCTTGGTGGCGGACTTGCCGCCGCCCCACTCCGGTGCCTGGCTCGGCGCGGCGGTGCCGGTGGCGCGGCCGCGGATGGCAAAGCGGTGCATCTGCGTGGCCACGACATCACCGGAAGCGTGGTCCTTGAGCTCGAGCTCGACCGTGACGATGCGCCCAGAGACAGATTCCTCGATGGCGGTGCAGGAGGAGGTGACGTCGATCTGGCGGCCGTCGGCAAGCTGCTCCAGCGGCACGCGCAGGTCGATGACGTGGTCCAGGTGCACCGCGTTGAGCAGGCCCTCGATGACGGGGTAGCCATCCTCCAAGCGCCCGGAGCCGAGCGCGGCATAGATGGCCGGCCAGCAGGGACCGACCAGAACATCCGGGGTGCCGGCCTTCTCGGCTGCAGCATCGCCGCAGGTCACCGCGCTGTGTGCGGAGAGCAGCGAGGCGGGGAAGTGGAAGGAGTAGCCAGACTCGACGGTGGGCATCTCCGTGATCTCATCGCCCTGCTCCGCCGTGGAGCCGACACCAGCCAGGCCCTCCAGGAGGGTGAAGACGGAGTTGGGCAGGCGCTCCTCGGAGACCACCGGGGAGCCACCCGTGGCCACGTCCTCCGGCAGGTCCACAGGGACGGTGACCTCGCGAACGTAGAAGGGGCGCTGCTCCTCGGGCAGGTCATCCCAGTAGGAATCCGCGGTGATGACGATCTCCCAGTTGCCCTCGGCATCCTGGCGCAGGTCGAAGGCGTTCTCATCCATCTCATAAGCCGGGTTGGCCATGAGGTGGCCGTGCCACAACAGGGTAGGAGAAGTACGCAGGAACGCGGCCTCATCGGCGGCGGAATTCAGGCGGGAGAAAGCCTTCTGCGGGGACGAGCCCTGCTCCAGCAGCGCATCCGTGGTGGCCTGCTCGAAGCGGGCAAGCAACTCTGCCACAGGCTCGTTCTTCTTGGTAATGCCCGCCACGGCCACGGGGCCTGGGATGATGCGCACCTGGTCGGCGGTATAGCGCTCATCCTGCGCCTGCCACAAGGTGTCCTTACCAAACCAGCTCTTGAGATCACCATCGATGGCAGGAACCCACGGCATGGGCTTGACGTGCTTATAGTGCAGCGAAATCCACCAGGCGGCATCGCGCGCGGAGACCTCGGTGGTACGTGCGGCGGGGTATTCGGCCAGCAGCTTAGCGACGGCCCGCGGGGCATCGTGGACGTCCTCAACGCTGGTGAAGAGGGTTTCAATCTGGCCGTGGTCCGCCGGGTTGAGGCGGGCTTCGACGCGGTGGAGGAGATCGAGGAAGCGGTCATCCCAACTGGGATCCACGAACGGGTGGGCCAGCTCCACGAAGCGCTCCAGCCACTCGGCGTAGGTCATGGATTCCACATCGCCGAAGTAGGGTTTGCAGGTCTTGGCCAGGGCATCGATGATCTCCTGGCGGTGCGCCGGGTACTCCTCGATGCTCAGGGAAGTAATCAGGCGCGAGGCCGCCGCGAAGGAATTATCCAGGTCGTGGATGTCCGCCAGCAGGTGGGACTGGGAGGACGCCACGCCGTGCGCGCCGGTTCCGCGGCCGACCCAGCCATCGTTGTCTTCCGGGGAAATACCGGTGGTGTTGACCAGCAGGTCCTTGACGGAATCCGTGGCCTTGGCTTCCTTGGTGGCCATGGCGACGGTGCCGATGAAGACGGCGTCGACAGGCATGGCGGGTAGGCCGTGCTTTATCGCCCACTCACCGGTGAGGTAGGAGGTGGCGCGGTCCGGGGAGGCGATGCCGCCGCCCACGGCCAGGTAGACGTTGGGGTGCTGGCGGATTTCGGTGTAGGTATCCAGCAGCATGTCATCCAGGTTGACCCAGGAGTGGTGGCCGCCGGCGTGGCCGTCCTCGACCTGCATGATGATGCGGTCCTCCGGGTAGGCCGTGGCGATGGCCAGCACATCCCGGATCTGCTTTGCGGTACCGGGCTTGAAGGAGATGAAGGGGAAACCGTCAGCGTGGAGGCGGTCCAGCAGCTCGCCGGCTTCCTCTACCTCCGGAATGCCGGCGGAGATGCACACGCCGTTGAAAGCCGCACCGGCCGCGCGGGCCTTGGGTACGATGCGCGCCTGGCCGAAGTGCAGGTTCCACAGGAAGCGGTCGAAGAACATGGTGTTGAACTGCGCCGTGCGTCCAGGGCGCAAGTGCTTTTCCATGGTGGCCAGGTGCGCGCGGAAGACCTCATCGGAGTACATGCCGCCACCGGCCATCTCCGTCCAGTGTCCGGCGTTGGCCGCCGCGGCGACGATCTCACCATCGGCAGACGTCGGCGTCATGCCGCCCAGCATGATGGGGGACAGGCCCGTGAGATCGGAGAAACGAGTCTGGGTATAGGTGCGGCCATTGGGAAGCTCGATGGTGCGCGGGGCGAAGTCGGCGTAGTTGAGGGCCTTGGGCAGTTCAGTGCCTGGTGTGGCCAGCGCATTGAGCTCCTGCGGGGTGGCGGCCGAGATCACCGTGACACCCGTTCCCTCCACGACGCGGCGGGTGAGGGCGGTCAGCGCGCGGTCCAAGACAATGAGGTGCTCGGAGTTGAGTGCAGCCAGCGTGGCCGGCCAATCGTGTTCGTTGACCAGGATGGCCTCGGCCTGCGCGCGGGCCTCATCGGCGTCGAGGCCGCACTTCTGCGCCAGCGCCACGGTGCGCTCGGCCGCCATGGCCAGCACCGGGTTGTGGAAGGGAAGGGCCACGGGCAGCTCATCGAAGCGCGGGCTGAGCTCATCGCCGCCGATGGTGCGCTTCTCCAGCTCGGCGTTGAAGCCCTTGACGGCCTCCTCGATGGCGGTGCGGGTGGCAGCCAGGTCCTCCGGGCTGCCGGACAGTGCAAAGTGGCGGCGCCCGTTGACCACGGCGATGGCGGCGGTGCCGTGCAGGTGCTCAGTGACGAAGCCGCGCTCCAGGCCACGGACAGACAGCATCTGCGAGCGCGGATCGGAGCCGTTGACAGCACTGGCGGCGGTCCCCATCAGGATGGCCAGGGCGAGGGCGTGCGCCGGCTTGTCGACGGCCAACGCGCCCAAGCTTCCCTGCGAATGCCCAGCGCGCTCATTGATGTCGACGCCTAGGTCACGCAGCTGCTCGATGGCGGCAATCTGGCCCAGGACGATGCCCGGGATGGATACCGCCGGCAGCGCGTCGAGGGGACTGGACTCGGTGGAACCAGCGATGAGCTGTTCGAGGCGCTCCAGCGCGCCGGGGCAGGTGGAGGCGATGGTGCGTGCGGCGGGGCCGGTGAGGCTGCGGGCTTGGGCGAGGGCCTCACGTAGGGATTCGGCAGTGGCGGCAGTCTGCGCGGCGGTGGCGATGAAACCTTGCCAATCGGAGCCTTGTCCGGCGAAAAGTACGGCCGGGCGGGGCATGGAATGCAGCATAGTTACAGGCATCTTTCCTCTTTTGAGCTGATGGGGAACAGTGTGATGAAGAGCTGCGGGCAGACTTAGTTAGCCCTACAGAACAATCATGATGAGCCACCGTAGTCGAAGCCCTTGCGCATAGGTGTCTCCCGCGCGGAAAATGTGAGGTTTTTCTCACGTTTGGCTGCGGGTGCACTCTTTAGGGGCCCGCCGCGCGAAGTTGCACAACCTTTTGTATTCTTGGCCTCACTGCGGCGGCTCGGGGAGGAGCGGGGTGGCTCCGTAACGGTCAGCGCAGCATAGAGAAAAGAAAAATCAAGGGGGGACGATGTCTCAATCAGCAACCAAGAAAACAATCAAGACACCGGCTCGGATTAGTAAGAGCCGAGTTATCAAAACCATGACCAAGCTGGCAGGCAAGCTTGAGGAGGATTCCTCAACCGGCTTGCCCACCATCAAGATTGCCGGCGGATTCTTAAGCATCGACGTCAACGAGGAGATGGGCGGCCTCTGCGTGCTCGGGTATTGGGGTGGTGCGGTGTGCTTCGACCCGGACCGGCAGCCTTTGCGCATGGAGGTCAACGATCTCAACGGCGGTGGGATCTCCGGCAACCTCGTGGCCGAGCCCTGTGGAAGCTCCGACATGCACACCCACTTGTGGATCTTCGCACCGCCTTATCTGCCGTCGACGGCCACGAATGCTCAGCTAAAGAGCATCATCGCGGGCTATGCGGCCGAGATGTCGGCGGTCTTCGCGCGCCTGGATGAGCAGTTTCCGGAGCATCCCTCGAAGCCGCGCAAAGGGGCCGGGATCAAGCCGGTCTCTCCCCACTATTTCAGCGAAGCTTATGGTGTTTCAGTAGTGGGGATGTGGCGGGTCCACGAGCGAGCTACGCGCCTGGCGATGGTCGGCACGCCCGTCCACGTGGTGGATCACCGGAATGGGGCGGTGAGCATCCTTATCAATGAACACGCGATCACTATTGAATCCGCTCGTGATGGCTCCGGAGATATTGAGCTCAGCCTCGTCACTCCCTCCGGCCGCTGTGCCTGCGACCTTGATGCGCTCGTGCGCTGGGCTGAGTTTATGAATGGCGACCAGTACGCCTACTCAGCGCGCATCGAGGTAGTGAACCTCGATGGCGGCGAAGAGCAGGATCTCGTCCTGGTGACCACGGCCCGTATTCCCACGAAGTGGGGCTACACCGATGAGCAGCTGGATTGGCAGCTCAGCACGTTGGTGAGCCAGCTTGTCGGTGCTGGTGAAGCGTTCTACCGAACCTTCAACCCTATGCGCGTGATGCGCTATATCGACCGCGCTGCCTAGGCCGGTGCCTCTTCTCCAAGCAGCTTCAGGAGGTCCTTCTGTACTTCGCGGCGGCGGACCTTCCCCAGCTGGTCGGAGGCCAGGTGCTCGAAGTGGTAGAAGGTGCGCGGCACCTTGTAGCGGGTCAGGCGCTCGCGGCAGTAGTCCTTGAGGCCCTCCGGGTCGAGCACCGCGCCGTCCTCTAGGATGATGCAGGCCACGACGTCCTCGGATCCATCCGCACGCGGACGGCCGACGACGGCTACGTTGGTGACGTCTGGGTGCTGGCGGATCACGTCTTCCACCTCGGCCGGGTAAATGTTGAAGCCGCCGGTAATGATCATTTCCTTGATGCGGGAGACGATCTTGATGAAGCCATCGGACTCCATAACCGCCATGTCGCCCGTGCGGTACCAGCCGTCGTGGAAAGCCTGCTCGGTGGCTTCCGGCATGTTGAAATAGCCCTTGAATACCTGCGGTCCGCGCACGAGGAGCTCGCCCGCGGTGCCATCCGGCTGGGTCTCGCTGAGGTTGTCTGGGTTGCCGATGCGCACCTCGGTATCCGGGAAGGGGATACCGATGTAGCCGGGGCGGCGGTTCTTGTTGAGCGGGTTCGCGGCCACGATCGGCGAGGTTTCCGTGAGCCCGTAGCCTTCTACGAGCAGGCCGCCGGTGACCGTTTCCCATTCCTCAACGATCTCCGCCGGTAGCGCCGCTGCGCCCGAAAGGCTGTTCTCGATGCCGTGCAGATCGATGCCCCGTTCCTGGGCCGCTTCCATGACCTTGGCGTAGATCGTGGGCACGCCCGGCATCCAAGTAGGGCGGCGCTTCTTCATGATCTCGAGAAGAAGCGGCACCTTGGGAGCTGGGGTGAGGACGAGCTCACCGCCGATGTGCACGCCGAGGGCGGCGATAAGGGTGAGGCCGTAGACATGGAAGAGGGGGAGGGCGGCGAGCATGCGCTCGGCCTTCTTGCCCAATTCGGGGACCCATGCTTCCGCCATCTTCATGTTGCAATACAGGTTGGAGTGGGTCAGCTCCGCGCCTTTGGGCCTGCCGGTGGTTCCGGATGTGTAGAGAATGAGTGCGGTGTCATTGAGATCGACCTTCGCATCCTCCAGCTTGTAGCCCTGCCCGCCGATGGCGCGCCCCGTGAGCACGTTCCACGGCACGGTATTGGGAGCAGCAGCCGAGAGCTCCGCGCGCTTGTCCTTGATGAAGGGAAGCGGCAAGCGCAACAGCAGCTGCTTGCGGCGCGGCATGGCCTCGACCATGTTGACCGTAACAATCGTTTCGAGCGGTGTGGAATCACGCAGCTTCTCAAAGGTGGGGCTCGCCTTATCCCAGACCACGGCCACGCGGGCGGCGTGATCCTGGAAGAGGGGCTCGAGCTCAGCCGCGGTATAGAGCGGGTTGTGCTCCACGACGGTTGCTCCCAATTTCAGGATGGCGTAGAACACCGCCACGTGTTGGGGGCAGTTGGGCAGTGCTACGGCGACGCGATCACCGGGACGGATGCCGAAGGCCTTGAGGCCCGCCGCGGCGGCGCGCACGTGGGTATCGAGTTCGCGGTAGGTCATCTGGTGACCGAAGAACCACGTCGCCGGCCTGTCGCCGAATTCCTCCACGGTCTCTCGGTAGGAGTCCAAAAGCGTTTCGGTGCCGTAGTCCAGATTAGGTTTAGTCCACTCAGGGTAGTACTGGAGCCAGGCTTTCGTCTCAAAGGCGGAAGAGGCCTGAGCAGGGGCTTCGGTCATGTTCGCGAACTCCTTAGGTGGTCAAACTTGTTATGTGTGAAATAGTATAACTAATTTGTGACGGAAGTCTCGCAAATCTTTGCAAAGTTGCTTGCAGTAACGAAATCTTTTCGGGATAAATCAATAGCCCCGGTGATGTGCGTTTATCACGCAGGGATCGGTTCCGGGGCTATGGCGTGCTACTTCTCCGCTTTGAGGCGCTCGAGCAGATCCGCCTGAACCTCGCGGCGGCGAATCTTGCCCAGCTGGTCGGTGGCCAGCTTTTCGAAGTGGTAGAAGGTGCGCGGCACCTTGTAGCGGGTCAGGCGCTCGCGGCAGTAGTCCTTGAGGCCTTCGGGGTCGAGCGCGGCGCCGTCGTTAAGCACGATGCAGGCCACGACGTCCTCCGCACCGTCCGAACGCGGGCGGCCCACCACGGCGGCCTCCGCCACATCTGGGTGATCCAGCAGGGTTTCCTCAACCTCACCGGGGTAGACGTTGAATCCGCCGGTGATGATGATCTCCTTGATGCGGCTGACCAGGCGGATAAAGCCGTCTTCCTCCATCACACCCATATCGCCCGTGCGGAACCAACCATTGTGGAAGGCCTTCTCTGTGGCTTCCTCATCGCCGAAGTAGCCCTTAAAGATCTGCGGGCCGCGGGCCAGCACCTCACCTTCTTCGCCATCCGGCATGGTCTCATCAAGGTTGTCCGGGTTGGCAATGCGAATCTCGGTATCCGGGAAGGGGATACCCACGTAGCCGGGGCGGCGGGCATCACTCATCGGGTTACCCACGATGATGGGCGAACACTCCGTCAGGCCATAGCCCTCCACGAGCATGCCGCCGGTGTACTTCTCCCACTTCTCCACGGTATTGACAGGCAGGGTCGACGCTCCGGAGAAGGCCGCGCGCACGCCGTCCAGGGAGACGTCATCTTCTTCCGCCTTCGCCACGATGCGCTCGTACAGGGTTGGCACGCCCGGCACCCAGGTCGGGGTGTGCTTCTTCATCAGGTCCATGATGAGCGGCATCTGCGGGCTCGGCAGCAGAACCAGCTCGCTGGCGATGAGCGGTGCCAAGGTGGCGTTCATGGTCAGGCCGTAGGCGTGGAAGAAAGGCAAGGCTGCGAGCATGCGCTCCGGAGAATCGCCCAGGCCCGGGACCCAGTGCTTGCCCATGAGCAGGTTGGAGAAAAGGTTGCCGTGGGTCAGCTCCGCGCCCTTGGGGCTACCGGTGGTGCCGGAGGTATAGAGGATGAGCGCGGTTGTGTCCTTGGTGACGTCCTCCGGCGTGATGACATCAGAACCATCGCCGCCAATGGCGTTGCCCACGAGGGACTCCCACGGCACCGTGTTCGGTGCCGGGGCGGTGAGCTGATCGCGCTTGGACTTCAGCGGCGGGATAGGCAGGCGCAGGGCCAGGCGCTGAGGTGTCGGCATCGCGTTGATCATATTGATGGAGACGACGGTCTCCAGGGAGGTCGTCGGGCGCAGCTTCTCCAAGGTGGAGGCCGTCTTATCCCAGGAAATAGCGATGCGCGCGCCGTGGTTCTGGAACAAGCCCTCCAGCTCGTGGGCAGTGTAGAGAGGGTTGTGCAAAACCGCGATGGCGCCCAGCTTGAGCACGGCCCAGAAGGAGGCGATGAACTGCGGGCAGTTGGGGGCGACGATGGCCACGCGGTCCCCCGGGCGCACCCCGAAGGCGCGCAGGCCGGCGGCGGCGCGGCGGACCTGCTTATCCAGCTCGGCGTAGGTTTGCGTGCGGCCGAAGAAGTAGGTTGCCGGCTTGTCGGGGTGGAGCGCGAGGTTGTTGTCGTAAACGTCGAGAAGCGTGGTGTCCCCGTATTCCAGGCTGTGCGGTGTCCACTCTGGGTAGTACTGGAGCCACGCATTGGACTCGTATGCCGACATCGATTCACCTTTCGGTCGCGTAGGTTAAGGTACGGGCCAGTATAACGCGGGTCGTTTCGGGATACACTGGGAAATTATGCGCATCGCGATGATTTCCATGCATACCTCGCCCCTTGAGCAGCCCGGTTCCGGGGATGCGGGTGGCATGAACGTCTACGTTCTCAACACTGCTCGCCAGCTCGCACGTCGCGGCGTGGAGGTCGATATTTTCACCCGCGCCACGCGCCCCAGCCAGGGTGAGGTGGTGGGCGTCGAGGAGCGCCTGCGCGTCATCAACATTGTGGCGGGGCCCTATGAGGGCTTGAGCAAGGAAGAGCTGCCCACCCAGTTGGCTGCGTTTACGGGCGGGATTTATAACTTCGCGCGCTGCTTTGAGGTGGACTATGACGTCATCCACTCTCACTATTGGCTCTCCGGTCAGGTGGGCTGGTTATTGCGCGATCTGTGGGACATCCCCCTCGTCCACACCGCACACACGCTGGCCGCGGTGAAGAACGTGCACCGCACTCTCGATGACACCCCAGAAACTGAGGCGCGCCGCATCTGTGAACAGCAGCTGGTGGATAACGCTGACATCCTGGTGGTTAATACAGCCCAGGAGACTCGCGATCTGATCGAGCACTATGATGCATCGCCGGACAATATCGTTGTGGTCTCCCCGGGTGCGGACACGGAACTCTATACCCCGGGCACCGACCGCATGACGGAGCGTGCGCGCCGCCAGCTGGGCATCCCGCTGCACACCAAGGTGGTGGCGTTTGTGGGCCGCCTGCAAAAATTCAAGGGCCCTGACGTGCTCATTCGCGCAACGGCGGAGCTGATGGAGCGCGATCCGGATCGCCGCCTGCGCGTCGTCATCTGCGGTGGTGCTTCGGGGGCGAATTCCTCGCCGGATACCTACCACAACCTCGCCCGCGAGCTGGGGGTGGAGCGCGTCGTGCGCTTCCTCAGCCCGCGCCCGCCACAGGAGCTCGTAGCCATCTATCAGGCCGCGGATATTGTCGCGGTCCCCAGTTATAACGAGTCCTTTGGGCTGGTGGCCATGGAGGCTCAGGCTTCCGGAACGCCCGTCGTGGCGGCGGCTGTCGGCGGCTTGCCCATCGCGGTTGCGGACGGTGATACTGGCCTGCTTGTCCACACGCATTCGGCGCAAGATTGGGCGGATGCGCTGGAGCAGTTGCTTGACGACGACCCCCGCCGCATCGCCATGGGTGAAGCCGCCGTCGATCACGCCCAGCAGTTTAGTTGGGCGGCGGCTGCCGGCCAGTTGGAGAACATCTACGCCGACGCGATGAGTATTGAGATTCCGGACTGCCACGCGCGCCGGGCAATCGGATACTAATCCCACATAAGCGGGCATAAACCCACAGTTAGGGGTGATGTGCCCGGGTTCACAGGCAAGCGGCCGAAAAACGTGGCATGCTGGTGTTTATGAGTAACGGAAAGCTGATTCTACTTCGACACGGACAGTCCGAATGGAACGAGTCCAACCAGTTCACCGGTTGGGTTGATGTCAACCTCACCGCCAAGGGTGAGGGTGAGGCCAAGCGTGGCGGCGAGCTGCTCAAGGAACAGGGCATCTTGCCGAACGTTGTCTACACCTCCCTCCTGCGCCGCGCCATCCGCACGGCCAACATTGCGCTTAATGCCGCAGACCGCCACTGGATTCCGGTCGTGCGCGATTGGCGCCTGAACGAGCGCCACTACGGCGCACTGCAGGGCCTCAACAAGGCCGAGACCAAGGACAAGTACGGCGAGGAACAGTTCATGGCATGGCGCCGCTCCTACGGCACCCCGCCGCCGGAGCTGGAGGACGGCGCCGAGTACTCCCAGGCCGGTGACCCGCGCTACGCCAACCTGGATCAGGTTCCGCGTACGGAGTGCCTGAAGGATGTCGTCGAGCGCTTCGTTCCTTACTTCGAAGAGGAGATCCTCCCGCGCGCCAAGAAGGGTGAGACCGTTCTCATCGCCGCACATGGCAACTCCCTGCGCGCGCTGGTCAAGCACCTGGATCAGATCTCCGATGAGGAGATCGCCGGCCTCAATATCCCGACGGGCATCCCGCTGGTCTACGAGATCGCCGAAGACGGTTCCGTGGTGAACCCGGGTGGCACCTACCTGGATCCGGAGGCTGCCGCTGCTGGTGCAGCCGCCGTGGCCGCGCAGGGTGGCAAGAAGTAGCCGAAAACCGCTACGTGCTGCGCACGATCCCCAAGGAGCCTATACTCCTTGGGGATTCTTTGTAGGGGCGTGAATGATTGTGGAACTGGTACTAGCTTTCCTGGCCGGCGTGGTGGCCTGCGGCCTGGCCATACCGGTGATCGCCCGGGTCCGCGAGCGCCTAGTGCGCCGCCGCGTCCGTGATGCGGATGCGAACCAGGTCACCAGCGTTAGCCAGGTCTTGCACCTCGCCGTGTCCGGCTCTCCAGCCGGGATGGCCGTGCTCTCGCGGTCCAAAGAGATCATCTTTTCTAACCCTGCCTCCCATGAGATGTCGATGGTGCACGACCGGGCGGTGAACCCCGATCTGTGGAAAGTTGCGCAGGAGGTTTTCGAGGATAAAGAGACCCGAACGCTGGACCTATCTATCCCGAAGCGCCGCACCGGAAATCGCGTGATTCAGGTGCGTGCGGTGGTCCAGCCGCTGACGCTGAACGACGATCGCTTTGTCATCGTCTACGGCACCGATGAGTCCGAGTCGGTGCGCATGGAATCCGCTCGCCGTGACTTCGTGGCCAACGTCTCCCACGAGTTGAAAACCCCGGTGGGTGGCATCGCGCTGCTGGCTGAGGCCCTCCTTGAGGACACCGGGAATCCCGAGCACGTCGAGTATTTCGGCAGCAAGGTGCAGAAGGAGGCGGCGCGTATGGCCGACATGGTCAGCGAGCTCATCTCCTTGTCTAAACTGCAGGGCGCGGAGGCGCTCCCGGAAATGGAGCCGCTCGATCTCGATGAGATCATCGATGAGGCCATTACCCGCAACCAGCTTGCCGCCGATTCCCACCACAATCAGCTCACCCGCGGTGATTCGGAGGGGGTCCAGGTCATGGGGGACAAGTCCCTCTTGGTCACGGCGATCTCCAACCTCATCTCAAATGCCATCCACTATTCGCCGGATGAGATGCCGGTGTCGGTCACGCAGAAGGTCGTCGGCGGAAAGGTCGTCCACATCCGCGTCACCGACCGTGGCATCGGCATTGCCCCGGAAGACCAGAAGCGGGTCTTTGAGCGCTTCTTCCGCGTGGATAAGGCGCGGTCCCGGCAGACCGGTGGAACCGGCCTTGGTCTGGCCATTGTGAAGCACGTCGTGGCTAATCACGGCGGCAATATCAAACTGTGGTCACGCCCCGGAACTGGCTCGACGTTCACAATCGAGCTCCCTATCTACGCGGAAGAAAAGCCAGCAGATAATCTTATTCATCGGGATAATATAGAAGACGGGGCCGTCAGCTCCGCCGCCCCTGGTTTACAGCGCGCCGTGGCGCGCGTAGCCGCTCGTCGAAAGGATAAAGCGCAATGACCACCATCCTCATCGTTGAAGATGAAGAGTCGCTGGCCGATCCCCTCGCCTTCCTCCTCCGAAAGGAGGGATTCGACGTTCTCCTCGCCCCGGACGGGCCCAGTGCGCTAGAACAGTTCGCAGCGAACCACGTGGACATCGTCTTGCTGGACCTCATGCTGCCAGGCATGTCCGGAACGGACGTGTGCAAGCAACTGCGCGCGACATCCTCTGTGCCGGTGATCATGGTGACCGCGCGCGACTCTGAAATTGACAAGGTCGTGGGGCTCGAGCTGGGCGCAGATGATTACGTGACCAAGCCCTATTCCTCTCGCGAACTCATCGCCCGCATCCGCGCGGTGCTGCGCCGCGGCAACGATGCCTCTTCCGATCACGGTGAAGAGGAGCCCGACGAGCAGATTCTGGAAGGCGGCCGCGTGCGCATGGACGTGGAGCGCCACACCGTGCTTGTCGCCGGCGAGCCGGTTTCCATGCCGCTCAAGGAGTTTGATCTCCTTGAGTACCTGTTGCGCAATTCTGGGCGCGTGCTGACCCGCGGTCAGCTCATCGACCGTATTTGGGGCGCGGACTACGTGGGCGACACGAAGACTCTCGACGTCCACGTCAAGCGCCTCCGCTCCAAGATCGAGGCCGAGCCTTCCCACCCGCAGCAGCTCGTGACGGTGCGCGGCCTGGGCTACAAGTTCGAGGCTTAAGCGCCAGGGTCCGCTGGGTGCCGCGGGAACTCGACTCCGGAGCGCGCCCGGGCCTCGCAGTGCTTGGCCAGGATTTCGTAGCACTCCTCGCCGAGTAGCGCGATCAGCTCGGTCTTCTGCGACTTCCACAGCGGTTCTTCCGCGGTGTGGCAGGAGGGATCGGCCGAGCAATACCAATCGAAGTCCTCGCCGCCGTTGCCCCATCCGCGGCGGTCGTACTCACCGATGGTGGTGCGTAGGATTTCCTCCCCGTCGGGGCGCTCCTCATAGTCTTCGTGCCGGCGAATTGGCAGCTGCCAGCACACTTCGGGCTTGACCACGGTGAGCTCTTCCCCCGCGTCGAGCGCCCACTGATGGATAGCGCAGCCCGCGCCCGTGGGCCAGCCGGCGCGGTTGGCGAAGATGCAGGCGCCGGCGACAAGCGGCGTCTTCAGCGCCGGTTCCGGCTCGCCATCATCGCCGTCGAGTTCATCCCACTCCAGCCACGGTTCCAGTTCCTCGGGCTCACCGTGCTTCAGGAACTCATCTACCCCCTCTGGGCGGTGCTGCCAGAAACGTGCGGGCATGCGGGCGACGGCGTCGCGAAGCTGCTCTCGATCCGTCTCATCGGCCATGTATGCGCCGTGCACGCAGCAGCCGACGTCGGGCTGTTGCTTATCGATGCCGTGGCACCTCTCCGTCCCAAACTGGCAGGCATAGTGCGATTCGAGCCAAGTCAGGTCGATGGAAAAGACGTGGAGTGGATCGTGCGGATCCGTAAATTCGAACCACTCTCTGGGGAAGTCGGGGGCCTTTTCGCGGCCGGCGATAATGGAAGCCGCCGCGGGGGAGGAGGCCGGAAAACCCAGGTAAACTTCTTTTGATTTCGGGCGATTCACACCTACCCACGGTAGACCTACTACTGTAGAGGCGTGCGATTAGGTGTATTAGACGTCGGAAGTAATACCGTCCACCTCGTTGCGGTCGATGCCGCAACCGGTGGGCGGCCTTCGCCGATGAGCGATTGGAAGACCCCGCTGCGTCTGGTGGAACAGCTAGACAAAGACGGCAACATCCATGAGAAGGGCATGAAGAAGCTCATCTCCGCCGTGGGGGAAGCCGCTGAGTTGGGCGACAAGCTGGGCTGTGACGAGTTCATTGCCTTTGCTACTTCTGCCGTGCGCTCGGCCACTAACTCGGCCAAGGTTCTCGATGAAGTTGAGAAACAAACCGGCGTCCGCCTCGAGATCTTGTCGGGCGAGGAGGAAGCTCGGTTGACCTTCCTGGCCGCCCGCCGTTGGTATGGCTGGTCCGCTGGCCGCATTACCAACCTCGACATCGGTGGTGGCTCGCTGGAGCTGTCCACCGGTACCGACGAGCATCCGGAAATGGCTTTCTCCCTCGATTTGGGAGCAGGCCGTCTGACTCACAACTGGTTCGATACCGACCCGCCGGAAAAATCCAAGGTGAACCTGCTGCGGGATTATATCGATGCGGAACTGGCCGGCGTCGCCGATAAAATGCGCGCGCTGGGCCCTGCCGGGTTGGCCGTGGGTACCTCGAAAACCTTCCGCACGCTGGCCCGATTGACAGGTGCTGCGCCGTCCTCGGCGGGCCCCTATGTGAAGCGCACGCTCACTGCGCCGGGCCTGCGTCAGCTGATTTCCTTCATTTCCCGTATGACTGCAGCTGACAGGGCGGACCTTGAGGGTGTAAGTTCTACCCGATCGCATCAGATCGTCGCCGGCGCTTTAGTGGCGGAGGCGAGCATGCGTGCCCTGGGAATCGAAAAGCTGGAGATCTGCCCCTGGGCTCTCCGAGAAGGTGTCATTTTGCGCCGTACCGATAAGGGACTGGAATAGGAAAGAAACGTGGCTGACAAGAAACAGTTGACAGTTGCGGAGCTGCTGGCCCGTAACGCGAAGGACCGATCCGGCGAGGAGAAGAGCTCGCGCCGCCATCGCCGGAGCCTTGACGAAGGCGGCATCTCGGTTGCGGAGCTGACCGGCAATCTCGAAAAGGTCAAGGCAACTCCGGCAGAGGCTAAGCACTCGAGTGTCTCCATCGATGAGCCGGCCCCGGTTATTCCTGCGCCGAAGAAGGAGAAGAAGGAGAAGCCTCAGCAAGAGACACCTCAGCAGGAGGCCCCGCAGAAGGACGCTGATAAGTCTCACTCCGCCGCCCCTGCGGAGAAGCCAACCGAATCTGAGTCCAAGCCTTCCCAGCCCTCTGACGAGGACACGCGCGTAATCCAGAAGGTCAAGGACGAGCCCAAGAAGGCTGAAGACAAGGCCCAGTCAAAGGTCGAGTCCAAGGCTGAGCTGAAGACCGAGGAAAAAGTTGAGCCAAAGGCCAACGACAAAGTCGAAGACAAGGCCGAGGATGACACCTTTACCACGGGTGAACTCGAGGCAGTCGACCATGATGTTGAAGAGTACGACGAGGACTATGACGAGGAGGACGAGGGCAAGCTCAACCCCTTCGCCGTCGTCCTGCTCGCCCTCGTGGGCATCGTGCTCGGTGCCATCGTGTTCAAGGGCTTTGAGATTCTCTGGGACCGCTTTGACCGCTTGGTCGTCGTGGTACTCGGCGTTGTTGTCACCGGCGTCATCGTCGGAATCGTCCACGCACTCCGCACGAGCCGCGATGGTTTGTCCATGTTCCTCGCAGCCGTGGCCGGTCTCGTGCTGACCTTTGGCCCGCTGCTCGTGGTGATGTAGGCACCGGCCCAAAGGGCATCTTCTCAAAGGCATCTGCCAGAAGGTACTTTTGCCCCTGAGAACGCCATCTATCCTTCTGTAAATGGCATATTCAGGGCAGAAAACGCCTTCTGGCAGATGCCTTTTGCATGTGTAAGGGTAGCGTGCGAGCAGCCCTGTTGATTGGTGGCCGCGTCCTGGCCTTTCTGGCACCCTGGAAAGCATGACAAAAATTGCAGTACTTGGTGGAGGACAAATCGGCGAAGCCCTCGTTTCTGGGCTGGTGCATGCGGGCTATGATGCCGCGGACATCGTGGTGACCAACCGCCGCACTGAGCGCGGCGAGGAGCTGAAGAGCGCCTACGGCGTCAGCGTCACGAGCGATAACGCCGCGGCTGTCGACGGCGCCGACTACATCTTCGCCTGCGTGAAGCCTTATGCCATCGTGGAGCTTCTTGAGGGGCTCGACATCCCACAGACGGCCGTGGTTGTGTCCATGGCAGCCGGCTTAACTCTCGAGACCCTGGAGAAGGCCGCTGGGGAGGGCGTGCCGGTCGTCCGCGTCATGCCGAACACCCCCATGTTGGTGGGCAAGGGTATGTGCACCTGCGCGGGCGGCACCCACGTGACGGAGGAACAGCTCGACGGCGTGGTCAAGCTCCTGGAGGCTGTCGGCGAGGTTGCCGTCATTGAGGAAAAACACATTGATGCTGCTACCGCTCTGGCCGGCTCCGCACCCGCCTACTACTTCCTAGTCACGGAGGCGCTGATCGACGCCGGCGTGCAGCTCGGCCTCACCCGCGATGTTGCCGAGAAGCTAGCCACCCGCACCGCACAAGGCGCCGGAACGATGCTGGCTGAATCCGGCAAGGATCCGGTTGCTTTGCGCGCAGGGGTGACCTCCCCGGGGGGAACCACTGCCGCCGCTCTTCGCGAGCTCGAGGAGTCTGGCCTGCGGGGTGCGTTCTTCCGAGCCGCCGAAGCCTGCACCCAGCGTGCGCAGGAACTTGCCTAAAACTTCCCGTCGCCCTGGGAGCCCTGTGGCACGTGTTACCACACGGGCTTCAAGGGCAGCAGCGGTGCGAAAGAGGAAAAAATTAGCTCTTGGGTCGCATTAGTCACAGGTTTCACGCTAAGCTGGCAGGAGCGCGTGCGTGATAGTCCTGTGGGAGGGGAAGCCTACAGCGCGTCACGTGCTGAAGGGTTAAATAAACTATGACGAATGAAGATAAGGGAACTTTCCTGACCATCGCCGAAGTTGCGGAGATCATGCGTGTCTCCAAGATGACGGTCTACAGGTTGGTTCATGCAGGTGACATGCCGGCCGTGCGCGTGGGACGCTCGTTCCGCGTTCACGAATCCGCCGTCAAGGAATACCTTGAGGCTTCCGTATACGGAGCCTAGCGTTCACCTCTTTCTGGCAGCGCCCACCACTGCGGACCCCTCGCGGTCCACGGCGGTGGGCGCTGCCCTTAGTTTTGGTGCTGGGCAGGCCGCTAGGTAAGATAGTGAACATTCGTTTCGGCACTGGCATGCCTGCGTCTCCCTGTTTTGCGGGGACCGCCTCGAGTGCACCGTGGGTGGTTTTGTTCCAGGCGTTGCCGGCCGGGTTACGTACGTACTGATACCGAAAGTGAGGAAACCTGCTATGGGTTCTGTCATCAAGAAGCGCCGCAAGCGCATGTCCAAGAAGAAGCACCGCAAGATGCTGCGCCGCACCCGTGTTCAGCGTCGTAAGCTGGGCAAGTAAAGCTTCGCCTGCAACTCCCCGCATGGTCCTTTTGGGATCGTGGCGGGGAGTTTCTGCTATCTATTCTCCCTTCTAGGCTTAAGGGACATTTCGTGTGGATTTGC
>NZ_KV797565.1:0-277 GCF_001809405.1 Corynebacterium sp. HMSC055A01
TTGAGTAGTTCTTTCTGGCGCTGATTATTCTGCTCCACCGTCGAAACACGGATATAGCCCACCCGCTGCCCACGGGAGCCGGAGTCGTTGGCCATTAGTCTTCGCCCCGCGAGGGGTTAAAGGCAGCATTCTCCTGTTCTATGACCGCATCACGATAAGACTCGATTGCATCCGAGAGGGCATAAAGCTGAATACCGTCGAGGGCATCAGCGTCAGCGAGCAAGGATTGCACAATCCTGCCCAACGCCTGCTGCCCCGACGACAACCCACCATGCAG
>NZ_KV797566.1:0-615 GCF_001809405.1 Corynebacterium sp. HMSC055A01
TGAGGTAGGAACTAAACCCAGGACGCTTCAATAGTCCGGTGTTTTCGACCTACTCATCGCCTAGAACCGCCACAGGAATACTGCGCTTATTGCGAGAAGCCATCTGGTCAACACCGCTGTGTTCATTGTGCCATCCCGACGGGAGGGTAAACGCCATCACGGACAGCTCTGAGCTGCGCACTCACGCTGCTATAAACAGCGAGCTTTGACCCAATACTGCGCTTGCCTACCCTTCAATCGCTCATGCAAACAGCCCCACTGCGGATGCAATGGGGCTGTTCTGTAGTGCTCTGCCTGAGATTTCTCTGCTCAGGCTGGAACTACGAGTTGGTCTTAGCGGTTAGCGCGCCACGGAATGCCTTCCTTGGGCAGGTAGCCCAGCAGGTAGAGGTAATCAATAGCGCCGAAGATGGAAACGATTAGACCGCCACCGAGAATCGCTCCAAGGAATGAGTAACCAACAGCGGAGGACATATCAGCGTCTTCGCCATCTTTACCATCTTTGCCGTCGACGCCATCGCGGCCGTCCTCACCGTCGCGACCATCGCGGCCATCCTTGCCGTCAAGCCCATCGCGGCCGTCGCGACCGTCACGGCCATCCTTGCCGTCGGCGCC
>NZ_KV797566.1:715-30180 GCF_001809405.1 Corynebacterium sp. HMSC055A01
GCCATCCTTGCCGTCGGCGCCGTCCTTGCCGTCGCGGCCGTCGCGGCCGTCCTCACCGTCACGGCCATCCTTGCCGTCGGCGCCGTCCTTGCCATCACGGCCATCGCGACCATCGCGGCCGTCCTCACCGTCGCGACCATCGCGGCCATCCTTGCCGTCGGCACCGTCCTTGCCATCACGGCCAGGCTCCCCGTCTTCACCGTTATTATCCTCATCATCGGAATCTACAGGGGCCGAGGTAGTGGAAGCAGGCTCGGATTCCTCCGTCGGATCCTCAGGTTCGGCCGCCTCGGACTCAGTAGATTCAGGCGCAGTCGACTCTGCGGACTCAGAAGCCTCATCTGATGCGGAGGGTTCACTCGACTCAGAAGGCTCAGTGGACTCGGAGGGCTCCTCGGAATCAGAAGGCTCGGCGGACTCGGAAGGCTCGGCGGACTCGGAAGGCTCAGAGGACTCGGTTGTCGAGGTGGAATCCGGCGCTTCGTCGCTGACCTGCTTGCCATTGAGCATGTCCGCACACTTCTGTCCAGCCGGTGCGTTAACCTCGGCCAACGCAGAAGCCGCGGTCGAGATACCAGACAGGGTGGACTCAATTTCCTTGCGCTGAGTATCGCTCAGCTTCAAGTCCTTAGCGGCACTAGCGCCCGGGAAAAGGCCAGCAATCGTAACGGCGGCATTAAAAACCTTCAATACGGTAGCGACTCCAGTACCGAAAGCACCATCAGCAAACTTGATGAGCCCAGAGACGGTCTTCTTCGCCGCATCCGGGTTCTTCAAATCGACATCAGCATCGGAGTTCTCGATCTTTGCGATAGCCATGCCCTGCGCACGTGCGAGGTCCCACGTGACATCCTTGTCTTTCTCGCCTTCACGGACCATTTCAGCGATCCGCTCCCACGAGCTTGCGCCAATCTTCTTGATGAAGTCCGACGGGACGAGATCGCCGACAACAGGAATAACTTCCCATACGGTCTGCAGCAGCTTGTTGCCGCCATCATAGAATGCACGAGCTAGGTCGAGCTTGCGCTCAAGAATCTCGCCTTCCTTACCAGGAGCATCAGAAATCTCACAGACCAGCTTGCCGTCCTTCTCGACGACCTTGATCGAAGCGTCAGCCGTCGATGCTTCAGTGCTCTTCAGCTCATCAAGCGTCGTCGGTTTGCTGTTTTCCGCGTCATAAAAGCTGATGTCGTTGTTGCGAAAGTCGCGGTCAAGCTCTTCAATCGCGTTATCACCAGCGTTGTCTTCATCAACCAGGTTGCCGTCTTCGTCGAAGGCAGTGCCGTTGACATCAAGAGTGCCAGTGCCATTCTCCTCATGAACGAAGGAAGATTCTGCCGGTTCCTCTACCGCAATTGCCTGAGGAGCAACGATAACGGAGGAAAAGGTAGCCACTGCCGCTACAGTGGCGACAATGCGAGAGCGAGTAGGGCGCATAGTTAGTCTTTCTTAAACTGAAGTGAAAACCCGCTTAGCCTTATAAGGCTTGCGATTAAGGTTCGGACGTGGCCACCATACAACCTGCAGAGTATATTTTCTACACTTGAGCAACTACTTGCTACCCCCATTCAGAGACACCGGCCATCGACATCTTTGCAGTTCACGCCGTAAACATTAGTCGCTCCAGACCGATTTCTACCCCCTTCACGCAATGAATGCGCCCAGCCAAAGCCCACGTCCACACCACCCCGACAAGGTGCAGCCACCCTCAGATATTGACAAAAGAATCCCCACTTTCACTCTAAGAAAGTGGGGAGGAATATGATGCAAATCACTCTCAGTTGAGCATCCCGCACGCTCATTTCACTGAACTAGCCTGCCATGCCATTGAGGCTTCGCATGATGCCGCCGAGTTCGATATCCATATACTGAGTCAGAATTTCAAAAATAAAATCGGAATTATACCCACGCAATGGCCCGTTGGTGCTCAGCATGGCAAGACCGTGGGCGCCAGCCCACACTGAAATCACTAATGTAAAAAGAACCCATGGAGTGCGCGGCCCGTCCACCCCATCGATAGCCTCGCGCACGAGAGACATAATGAACCCAAAGGCTAGGCCGAACTCGCTGAAATCACGTTGAAGCTCGACCGCTTTATTCGCGTTTGGCAGGAAGTCATCCTCGAATGACATGGGCACAATCGGGCCGGATGCGATCTTAATGAGCGCCTCAAATCCTTGCGGGTCATGCAAAGCATGTGAGACATATCCATAGCCCGTAGCTTTGATCTTCGACACTGCGCTAGCGTCCTGCGGCAACGCGGCTACCTGACGGTAAATGAACTCGTAGTTGATTTTGTCCAAATAGCGCTCCAGGAAACTTGCCAGCTCTTGGTCGCTTTCAATAAGGTGTTCAGCCTCTTGGACGCTAAGCCCTGCTCGTTTTGCGGCGCCACCGATATGCAAGCCAGTCACGCCGTGGTCGAGAGCCTCCTCCACAGCACCTCGGAGCAGAGCTGTTCGCTGCTCATCCTCTGTGCTTCGTGGAAAATCCTCTGCTTTGGTCAGGAGTGCTTTGGGTTGTTCCCCTTCCAACCCATAAGGCTCAGTGCGTTCAATACGCTCACCCCTAAAGAAGGGATAGAGACCAACGCTCAGCGTATCCATAACAGCACTAAAGGTTTGCTTTTTCGCCGCTGGCGAGAGGTAGCGCAGAATCCCTTCAGCTGCAAGCTGTGTAACGCCGTGTAGGTGGGAAAATATCGACAGAGCGGAGAGTAGCGTCCCATAGGCATCGAGCTCCGTGCCACCGGATTCTTTAATAGCGTCTTTAGTCAGGTCAAAAAGAATACGCATAATGGGGCAGGTGTCAGCCTCTCCATCACGGCTAGCAAAGTCCTCAGCCGTCAATCCCGTGCGGGGAGAAGCGTAGACAGCAGTAAAAGCCGCAAAAGAGGATGGGTCCTCGACCGCAAAAGAAAAGTAGGACAGCGCGGTCGCACGAAGCTTATCTACCGCGGTCGCATTCTCGGGCAATCCTTGTAGGTGCAAATCAATAGTTGACGTCAGCGCATCATTGAGAGAGTGCTTAGTTGCCTCGACGAGTTCCGCTTCGGAAGCAAAAAGTGCCTGAGCTTCCGCAAGAGGCACATTAACCTGGTCAGCAACTTCCCGAAGGCGCACTTCATCGATGCCCGCCTTAGCAATGACCCGGCCAGCTTGCTCAATCAGAAGCTGCTTAAAGGGCTGGCTACTTTGTTCCACACCTACTGAAGTATTCACAGTGTTCAGCCTACCTAGGAAATGGCCGATTTTATATTCATAAACACAACATAGGAGGATTTAAAGGTTTCTCTCAGATTCCTTTTCTCTATCAACTCGCCCATATTATGTCCCAGCCAAAGCCAACATATACATTGCTACAAAACTTATACAGTCCTGCCCACATCGTGGACAGGACTTATAGAGCGCGCCTAGCGTGGCATTTCAGAGGCAGTGGGCTCTTATTCCTGCAACGTCAGGTTCCCAGGCACACTGCTTCCGCACTCAATCTTTAGGACTTAAGCGCCCTCGTTACCGATACGATCATCGAGCTGGTCGCGAGCAGAGTCAATCTTGTCGGCCTTATCTTCGCCGAGCTTACCCTTAGCAAGATCAGCGCCCTTGTCCAGTGCGCTGTCCGAAACCTGCTCGCCCTTATCGGAGTTCAGCGCGTCCTTTGCCTTGTCAAAAATACCCATTCCTACAATCCTTTCGTTACTTCTACTCTTTCTAAGCGTGCTAGCTACCAACGTGTCGATACGCCTGCGGCTACAACCGATCAGTAGGCGTGAACCCCATCGATCGGCTCCGCACACTACGAACAAGTGCACTATCGACCGCTGCATTCACGTTGCGAGCCATCACGAGACTCCACCGTACCGACGGTCCAGAGTCTTCGCCACACGAGTTATTAATCACCCTAGTTATGAGACGTACCGTTCCCACACAAAGCAGCACTCTAAGAATTCTTAGGGTCGGCGCATCCGTTTACCCCCTCCACCTACCCCTTTTCGTTCAACAACTTGCTAAAAGCAGGCGCGCTTTCGTTGGCATTGCTGTGCACTCTAGGACACACTTCTTTGGCTGCGCTCCGCGCTCAGTTCTTTGCGCAATAATTAACGCACATGCCCTCGTCCGTAGATCAATCGCCAAAGTACAAGCCTGCCCACAATGCCTTCTCCTCATTCTGAGCCAACTCCCCGACCCGCTACACAACCTGATTCTTCGACGCCCTCTCGTGGGTTAGAAATACCCACAAGCGATGACTCAGCCTTTGGCTTAGTGTGGCCGGGAAAGAATGCTGCCGCTGCGCTTGCTGCCTCTCAAGCTGCGGGGAGGCACACGTTGATAAGCGGATCGGATTCCACCACCAATTCAGTCACCGTGGCCGATAATCTATCCGCGCTCAAGAGCTTTGTTGCCCGCGGTATGAAAGCCGACGTCATCTATATCGACCCGCCGTATAACACCGGCAAGGATTTTGTTTATCGCGACAACTTCCGCCAACGGCGAGAAATGCGCTCAGAGCACTTTGGTCAATGGCATGCCGAATGGCTTTCTATGATGCTTCCACGACTGATCCTTGCGCGTGAAGTACTCGCAGACACAGGATTCATCGTGGTTTCGATCGGCGAATCAGAGTGTGCCCATGTACGCCTCCTCCTCAACGAGGTTTTCGGCGAGGATTGCTTTGCAAGCCAGCTCATTTGGAAAAAAGGCGGTACTGGAAAGAATGATTCAAGATATGCCGTCCAAGAGCACGAATATGTCCTTTGCTACGCCAAATCTCCGGAAAACTCCGGGTTCAATGTTGATCTAGGGGCGCAGACATCGACCCGCTACAACCATCGCGATGAGAAGGGTAACTATTCCCTCGTTCGCCTAGATTCCAAGACCTTGGGTTATCTACCAAGCCTCGACTTTCCCATCGTCGGTCCGAATGGTGATAAATACTGGCCTCATCAACCCGACGGGAAGTCGAAGGTCGCGCGCTGGCGTTGGGGGCGGGACAAAGTTGATAAGCACTATGACGACCTGGTTTTCAGACGCGGCTTTGTCTATACCAAGAACTATGAAAAGAAGGGTGCGCGCCCACGCTCCATACTGGACGGGGAACGATTCGGTGTAACCCGTACAGGCCGTCGTGACGCTGAAGAGGCACTCGGCGTTAAAGGCGTATTCGATTTTCCCAAACCAGTGCGGCTTATCAAGCACCTCATCGCAATCGCCGGCGGCCCCAACGCGGTAGTCCTCGACTTTTTTGCTGGCTCTGGCACCACCGCGCAGGCCGTCGTCGAGCTCAATCGCGAGGATGGCGGCCAGCGCTCCTTTCACCTCGTACAGATTCCGGCCCCCACGGAAACCACCAGTGCCGCGCACCAAGCTGGGTATGAAACGGTGGCAGACATCTGCTTAGCGCGGGTTCGCTCCCTCGGCATCCCCTTTAATCACTACACGCTCAGCGAGTAGTCCACGAAGGAATCAATCCTAGGCCACTCCGTGTTCCTCGGTGTCTGCAGGCCGGCCGGGGATACCGAAGAAGTCTAGTACCGCGTCGGTGGCAAAACCTTTACCCACCTCAGTTTTCGTAGCGTTGTTTCCACCAGGCCAAACGTGGGATCCGCCTTCGATGCGAATGTGCTGCAGCGGTGCTTGGCAGGCAGTCCATGTCTCTCTGGTGGCACCGTTTGTGAGACGTACGGACTCGACGTCGCCACGACACTTGTTACGACGCTGATGCTGCCCGAGCACTTCTGCGACCGAAGCATAAGCAGTCTCGTGCCGCACGCCGCCTTCATAGTTGACAACGGGGTCTTTTGTACCGTGAATATCCAAACGGCCAACAGGTTTTTCTGAGCAATCCGTATGGATGCCTTCGTAATAAGCCGCCGATACAGTAGCTACCGAACGAAACGTCCCCGGCATACGGCAGGCTAAGAATGCCGCGAATCCTCCTCCATTGGACAGGCCCGCAGCGAAGATAGCGTTATCGTCTACCTCATAGGTAGCGCGCAGGCTGTCCACGATTGCTCGCACGAATTCTAGGTCTTCTTCCGCGCTGGTAGCAGCATAAGGTGCAGGAGCCCACGCCGCATTTTCCCCTGCAGGGTAGGCGACTATGGCGTCAGCCGCATCAAACTGGCTGTATTGCTCCATGTTTTCCGGAGAATCTGTATAACCGTGGAAGGACAACAGGACCGGCCAGGATCGATCTGCAGTGTAGTTTTCGGGCACATGAAGAAGAAAACTACGTCCGGAGGCCAACTTCATTTTTTTCGTGTGCCCGGGGTCGGGGCCAACGAGCATAGGGGCGACGGGAAAACCGAGGTCACTGGTCCACTCTGCTGTCGATGGCGAAGTAGTCGTGTCTTCTTCAGGCGAGCTGCACGAGACCAGCGCCATGACGCAAGCTGCAGTCGTCATGATCCCAGCAAGCGTGCGCGCACACCGCAGCCATGCTGCGGAATCTTCACTCATCATTCGCCTCGCCACGCTCGCCCTCGGGAAAATATCCTCGTCCACCTTAAAACATCCCACCGACATCCACGAACCTGCAGCGCCACGGTAGATTTAGGAGCATCATGAGCCCAACTCCTTCCGAATCAACTGATTCCGCCAGCGCCTCAGCCCCCTTCCCAGTTCCCGAGCACTACCCCAGCTATCGCCCGGCTTCGGGGAAAGAGGCACCGAGCTTCAGCACAGTTCAGCAGCGTCTTCGTTCTGCCCAATCATTCAGCCACGGTGCCGACGCTTATCATGACGTGCGTCCTCGCTATCCGCAGGAGGTATCACGGCTCATTGCCTCCGCGCGGACTGTCCTCGATGTTGGCGCAGGCACCGGAAAGCTCACTGAATCACTAAGCAACCCCGTTGTCTACGCCAGCGATCCATCCCCTGACATGACCCGAGTCCTAAACCGCCTCGGGGTGCCGTGCTGGCGTGCAACTGCCGAGAACACTGCGCTTGCAGACGCCTCCCTCGACGCCCTCACCTGCGCGCAGACCTGGCATTGGGTTGACGTCCAACGAGCCTGTGCAGAATTTGACCGGGTTCTCCGCCCCAACGGAAAAGTCCTCTTGGTGTGGAACACTCTGGACGTCAATGCGGACCCGTGGGTCCTGCGTCTTTCCCGCATCATGCATTCCGGAGATGTCCACCGTCCCGGTTTCTATCCCGCTTTTTGTGAACCATGGACGCTTCGCCAAGAGCTCCGCTTGACGTGGGAACACGAGCTGAGCCCCGAAGGCCTTCATGCTCTCATGCATACTCGCTCATATTGGCTTCGCAATGGCCAAAAGATCCATGAACGCATGACACATAACCTCAACTGGTACCTCTACGAACACATGGGCTTTCGCCCCGGCCAAGTCCTTCGCATTCCTTATCGGACGGATGCGTTCTTATTGGCCCGCGCTGGCGAGTAGCCAGCCCGCCCCAACCATGACAACTGTCACGTCTAATTGGTGACACCACGTCTACGCTGCACATAACTGCCCACCATAGCGTGAAGATATGAGCACAACACGCACTCTCCTACCAGTCATTGACGTCAATGGCGTCAGCAAGGTTTTTAATGCGGCCTCGCCCAATCCTGTACAAGCGCTTCACGACGTCTCCCTTTCCATTCATCGGGGCGAGATCGTTGGCCTGCTGGGAACGAACGGCGCCGGAAAAACGACGCTTATTGATCTCATCCTGGGCCTGACAACACCGACTTCCGGCACTATCCAGGTGCTCGGAGAAAGCCCACACACCGCTATTAAAAGCGGACGCATAGGAGCCGTCATGCAATCCGGCGGCCTTCTTCCTAACATCACCGTCAAGGAAACCCTCGAGCTCCTCGGCGCGGCCTTCCCATCTCACCGTGCGTTTGACGACATTATCGAGCGCGCAAATCTAGGAGATATCCTGTCGCGCCGCGTGAGCAAATGCTCCGGTGGTGAGCAACAACGCCTCCGCTTCGGACTGGCCCTCTTAGGAGATCCGGAAGTGCTGCTTCTCGACGAGCCAACTACTGGCATGGACGCCGGTGCCCGACATCACTTCTGGGAAACTATGCGCGAAGAGGCAGATGCCGGCCGAACCATCGTGCTCACCACCCATTACCTTGAAGAAGCCGAGACCTTTGCCCAGCGCATCATCATGCTCAACAAGGGCCACATTCAAGCCGATGGCTCGACAGAAGAGATCCGCAACTCCAACTCCACCCGTGTCATCCGGGCCGCCTTTCCCGGCGAGGTGCCACATGCGCTTACGGCCAACCTACTTCCCGGAGTTATCCACCAAGAGCAAACAGACACGGGGCTGGTCATCACTGCTCGAGACTCTGATGCGGTGGCACGCTACCTGCTTAACGAAACCACTGCTCGCGACATCACTATCACAGGACACAGTTTGGAGGATTCCTTCCTCGAGCTCTACAACGCTACATCCAGTAACACCACGCGATAAGGAGATTTCACATGAGCCCCCACACCGCTGCGCACCCTACTCTTCGCACCACCCTCAACTACGCTGCCCACGACTTAAAGCGGCTACGTCGCGACCTGCCTACGCTCTTTTTCAGCGTTGGCCTTCCAATCATCTTCTATATTCTCTTCGGCGCCATGCAAGAATACGGCCAAGTCGAGTTTAACGGCGGAAATGTTGCTGCCCTGGTGATGATCGGCATGGCGCTCTATGCCGGTGCTACAGGTGCTGTTGGCGCCGCCGGCTCCATGGTTGCAGAAAACCGTGCAGGATGGGGCCGGCAATTGGCGCTCACTCCCCTGCGCTCTTCCCAGCTAGGGATTTCCAATTTCCTCAATATCGCGGTCCGCGCGATCTTACCGATCGCCGCTGTCTTCATTACCGGTGCACTGACCGCAGCAAGCATGCAACCGACCCAGTGGGCATTAGCATTTCTTGCTACCGTCGCCTGCACTATCCCCTTCGGCTTCTACGGCATGGCCTGTGCCATGCTCTTTCCCTCAGAAAACACCGTCTCTATCACGACATCCACTATTGTCATTCTCGCCTTCGCCGGAAATGTTTTCATGCCGCTAAAAGAATCGCTACTCGTGGTCGGACGATTCACTCCGATGTACGGCGCACAGGCTCTTTCGCGTGGGCCTTTGTCTGAAGGCGCCCAAATGATCAATAGCGAGCAGCTCTTTATTGAAGACCCGCTATGGTACGCATGGGTTAATATCGCTGTATGGACAATGGTTTTCGTCGGGTTGTGCCTGATTCTTCACAAGCGCGACAAGAACCGAGCATGATGAGTAGCTTCAAGGTTCGCAATGCCGCTTTCGCAGCTATTTGGTTGATCTTTCTCCTGCTTGTCCTTCTCCAAGTTTTGTTCCTTCCCACTTATACGCCTGCTCAGCGGACCTGGGCTGTGGCCATCACTGTGTTTTTCTGTGTGGCCTACTTTCTCTCCTTTGGTTCTGTCGACTTCTTTCCGCGCGGCTGGACCTTGGGTCAACGCGTAACCCTTCGGTGGGTTATCCTCGCGCTACTCGCCCTAGCATCTATTCCGGGATATGGTGCCTGGGCTGTCGCCTTCGTCCCATATCTCGGAGCGCTCGTAGCCTATACACAACCGTTCAGGACTGCCGCGACGGTTATTATGCTCACCGGCATACTTGCTGGTATCCCCGCATGGATTTACGAAAATCCTCGCTTCATGGACCTTGCGATCATCCTCTTCGGCTGGCCGCTTCTCATCTTGGTCCTCGGAGCATTGTCCCAGAGAGAGGACACTGAGATAGCTCTTCGCCATGATTTAGATCTGGCGCATCAACGCGAGGATATTGCCTCTGATATCCATGACCTTCTCGGCCACTCGCTTACTGCTATCAACCTCAAATCCGAAGTAGCCCGTCGGCTCATCGAACACGACCCCGCCAAGGCAGCTGCCGAGCTCGAGGAGATTAGCGCCCTGTCAAGGATGTCACTCGCCGAAGTCCGCTCGACTGTTACTCGTATGAAGAACCCTACCTTTGCCGGCGAGATCCACGCCGCGCGCCGGATCCTCGAAACCGCCGGAATACAAACTCACCTTCCGGATACCCTCACGCGCCCCCAGTCTCATGAAGATCTGTTCTCCTGGGCGTTGCGGGAGCTTAGCACCAACGTCGTGCGACATTCTGGGGCTACTGAATGCTGGGTACTACTCACGGAGAACTCCCTCAAGGTTACGGACAACGGCTGTGGCTTCACAGAAGACGCTACGCGTGCACTTGCTTCCGGTCTCACGGGCCTCGCAGGTCTTCGCCGCCGGGCAGAAGCCGCCGGCGGTGAGGTCACAATCGAGCGCGCCGGCGGTTTGACCACAGTCCGCGTGACGCTCAAAGGACCTGATACGCAGGAGGTTAAGCAGTTTTGACGAACGCCATCCGGGTGCTCATTGCTGAGGACCAGTCTCTAGTTCGCGGCGCGCTTACCGCGCTCCTTAATACCGAGCCGGACATTGAAGTCGTTGCAGGCTGTGGCTCTGGGACTAAGGTCGCGGAGCTCGTCGCTAAGCACAGCGTTGACGTGGCTTTACTCGACATTGAGATGCCTGGTATGAACGGCATCGATGCTGCCAAGAGTATCGCCAGCACCGACTGCCGGAGCCTTATCGTCACCACATTTGGACGGTCCGGTTACGTCAAACGCGCTCTCGAAGCAGGTATAGATGGCTTTCTCGTCAAAGACACCCCTCCCGATGAACTCGCTGATGCCATCCGCCGTGTCCATTCGGGTTTGCGCGTTATCGATCCGCAGCTTGCTCAGGACATTCTCTTCGCCCCCGACAACCCACTGAGCGAACGAGAAATCGAGGTATGCCGCCTGTTAGTCCGTGGACTCGGCTCCGCTGATATCGCTTCGCAACTTCACCTCAGCGGCGGGACCGTGCGCAACCACGTCTCCGCCATCATGGCGAAGACGCGGGCTGGAAATCGCTTCGAGGCTGCTCGGCGGGCCGAAGCAAACGGGTGGATTTGAGGCCTCTTCGTGGTTCCGCCTTCAGCCCGCTAGCGGAGCTATCGGCGTTGGCGGCGCTCGCGCACGCGCACCGCGATGCGCACGGGCGAGCCGTGGAAACCGAAACGCTCACGGAATTTACGCTCTAGGTAGCGACGATAGCCAGCGTCCAAGAAGCCGGTTGTAAACAGCACGATGGTCGGTGGTTGCGTCGACGCCTGAGTGGCAAAGAGCACTCGCGGCAGGCGGTTATTATTCATCGGCGGTGGATTCGCGGCAATCGCGTCACGCATCCAATTGTTGAGCTGACCGGTGGACACGCGCTGATCCCAGCTTTCTAGGGCCTCGATCATGGCGGGCTCAAGCTTTTGCAGGGCGCGCCCGGTCTCAGCAGAGATATTCACACGGGTCACCCACGGCAGGTGGCGCAGGTTCTCATCAATTTCGCGCTCTAGGTAGTAGCGGCGATCCTCATCCACAAGGTCCCACTTGTTAAAGGCAATAACCAAGGCTTTTCCGGCCTCGAGAATCATGTTGAGGACGCGTTGGTCTTGCTCCGAGACTTCTTGGGAAGCGTCGATAAGCATGACGCACACCTCGGCCGCATCAATCACGCCGCGCGTGCGCAAGGAGGCGTAGTACTCGTGGCCCTGCGCGTTTTTAACCTTCTTGCGCAGACCTGCGGTATCAATGAACTTCCACAAACGTTGGTCTAGCTGCACCAGGGAATCAACTGGGTCGACCGTGGTGCCTGCAGCATTGTCTACCACGGAGCGCTCCTCCGCCGTCAGCTTGTTCAGCAAGGAGGACTTGCCCACGTTCGGCTTGCCCACCAACGCCACGCGGCGAGGACCGGAGGTAATCGAGGAATGACGCGGTTCCGCAGGGAACAAACGGAGGATCTCATCGAGGACGTCGGCACCGCCCCGACCATGCTGAGCAGATACTGGCCACGGATCGCCCAAACCAAGCGCGTAGAACTCGGCCATGTCTGCATACATGGTTTCCGAATCAAACTTGTTGGATACCAGGATGACTGGGACCTCGGAGCGCTGCAATTTCCGAGCCATAACCGCATCGGTCTCAGTGATGCCCACCTTGGTGTCCACCACGAATACGATGACGTCGGCAGTTTCCATCGCCTGCTCTGCCTGGCGTGCGATGGCGGCATGGATTCCCTTGACGTTCGGGTCCCAACCTCCGGTGTCCTGAACAAAGAAGCGCTGGCCATTCCACTCCGCTACATAAGACACGCGGTCACGGGTCACGCCCGGGTGGTCCTCTACAACAGCTTCACGGCGCCCAAGGAAGCGATTCACCAGAGAAGACTTGCCCACGTTCGGGCGGCCCACTACGGCCACCGTGCACAGGTTTTCCTCCGTATGGCCCTCACCGACACCAAAGGCGTGGGATAGGGCTTCCCATTCTTCCTCGCTCAGCGGAGCCTCATCATCGAAATCGGTCTCATCCTCACCAAAATCGGCCTCGCTGAATTCAGACTCGTCGAATTCATAGTCAAAGTCTTCAGAGTCGAAATCCTTCGGAGCCCAACCGCCGTGCGGATCGCGTACGACCTCTTCTTCAAGCTTTCCGGCCGGATAGTGAAATTCCGTCTCAAAGTCTTCCGGCTGCTGCGCCGGATCTACATCCGGATTCTGCGGTTCATTAGTCATGTCAGGCCTCCTGTGCAGCCGATTCTTTGACGACGGCAATGAGAGCGTCAAGGACCTCATCTCGGGTCATCTCGGACGTATCAACGAGTACCGCGTCCTCCGCCGGGCGCAGCGGCGATGTAGCGCGGGAAGAGTCGGCGGCGTCGCGCCGTTCGACGGCGGCAAGCACGGAGTCAAAATCCGAATCAATGCCGGCAGCCAGGTTTTGGTCATGACGGCGCTGTGCTCGGACCTCGGCGCTAGCCGTCATGAAAGCCTTCGCGGGGGCATCGGCAAGAACAACCGTGCCGATATCGCGCCCTTCAACTATCGCGCGGTGAGCCTGGGCGGCAAGCTTACGTTGCAGTTCAACGAGGTTTTGGCGTACTTCCGGAATGGCGGAAACTGCCGAGACATTGCGGGTGACCTCATCTTCTCGGATGACGCGGGAGACATCCTCGCCATCAAAGACGACCATGGTGGAATCTGGATCATCAGACACCTCGAGAGGCAGGTCAGCAGTCGTGGAAATCACCGCCTCAGTATCCGCTGGGTCCACACCCGCGCGCAGCACAGCAAGCGTTGCCACGCGGTACATTGCACCGGTATCGACGTACTTGGCGTCAAGCTTCTTGGCCAGTGCTCGGCACGTCGTGGACTTACCGGTTCCGGAGGGACCGTCAACAGCCAGAATGAGGCCTTGATTGGGCATATTTGAAATCATTACATCCCCACCGCCTTGTACAGGCTGGTCAGTTCGTTGGAGTTCAGTGCACGCAAGGAGCCGGGCTTCATATCACCCAACTGCACCGTGTGGAGTTTGGTGCGCACGAGACGCTGGACCGGATACCCGGCTTCTTTAAGCATGCGGCGCACGATGTGCTTCCGGCCTTCGTGCAACTCGACGCGCACCAGCGAATAGCCCTGGTTCTTGTCCACAATCTGCACATAGTCCGCCTGCGCAAGACCATCGTCCAATTCGATGCCTTCGCGCAGCTGACGAACGAGCTTCTTATCTGCTTCACCAAGGACAGTCGCGAGGTATGTTTTGGTCACCTCATACTTGGGATGCATGAGACGGTTGGCAAGTTCGCCGTCGTTAGTCAATAAGAGAAGGCCCTCGGTATCCGCATCGAGGCGTCCGACATGGAACAAGCGCTGGCCTGCTACCACGCGATCAGCCACGACATCTCCCACGCAAGGACGGCCCATGTCATCCGACATCGTGGACTGCATACCGCGCGGTTTGTTGAGCACGAAGTATTGGGTCTCCTCGTTGACGTTGATGCGTGTGCCATCGACGCGAATCACGTCCGTGTTGGGGTTAACACGAGTGCCCTGCTTGATGATGACCTGGCCGTTGACCTCAACGCGGCCCTCATCGATGAGGATCTCTGCATGGCGGCGCGAAGCAACGCCGGCCTTTGCCAAGACCTTTTGCAGGCGCTCGCCTTGGTTCTGGGAGCCCTTCTTATTTTTACCGTCTACCAGCCAGTCCGCGCCCAAGTCTCGGGCGATAGATTCTGCGGTGGCCTTCTTCTTTACATGCTGATGGCGGGCCGGCTTAGCGTTCGACACGATCATGTCGCTGTCACGCTTTTTCTTTTCCGGTGTGCCATCGCGGCGAGCGGGTGGAGTCACGGGAATGTGTCCTCTCAATAGTTCTTCAATTTGCGGCGCGCGGAAACGCGCCGATGTCCGGCCGCAATCCTACCGCAGACAGCGCCTTTATGAGTAGTCCTCGTCGATCTGCTCGATGTCTGGCAGCAGCGGAGCGAGATCCGGGAGGCGCTCGAGGGAATCAATACCGAGTAGCTCTAGGAAAAGCTCAGTAGTCTCATAGTGATGTGCGTTGCCAGCTGAGGGCTCTGGGCTCTCTATCTCCCGGATGAGCCCCCGCAACATGAGCGTACGAACTACTCCGTCGACGTTGACGCCGCGTACGCCAGCGACTTGGGCTCGGGTGACCGGTTGGCGGTATGCGATAACTGCCAAGGTCTCCAATGCCGCGCGGGAAAGCTTGGTTTGGGTGCCATCGAGAACAAACTGCTCGACGGCATCTGCGTTCTCTTTACGCGTATAAAAGCGCCAGCCCTCCGGTGTCTCACGCAGATCGATGCCGGAGCCGCGCTCGCTCAGCTCGCGCTCTAGTGCACGCAGAGTATCACTGACGACGGTGACCTCCGCATCCAGTACACGGGCCAGCTCCTCCACGCTGGCTGGGGAATCAATAACGAGGAGGATGGACTCCAGGCGTGAGCGCAACTGTGAAATAAGAGGCAAAGCTCCCTGTCGGCTCGGGGCTACGAGGTCGCTGGGGGCCAAGGATGACGTATCGTCCATGACTCGGTAGCCTACCCTAATCCCAGTTTGCCGCCGCGACGACGGCCGGGTCCACGTCGAGCCCGGTCCAGGACAATTCAAGTGGCCCCAAAGACTCTGGTTGGGAAGCATCAACCGCTTTGGCCTTGTAGAGCTCCAGCAACGCCAGGAAACGTCCGACGACCTCCATAGAGATGGTGCAGTCCCTGGTTAAGGCTTCGAAACTCATCCATTGCCCTGTGCCCAGCATCTTGAGCGTCGTGAGGATCTTTCCGGCTTGCTCCGGCACGGAGACAGCAACCTGGTGAATATGGCCTGTGGCAACCTCTTCCGGGGGTTTGGGCCGGAAGACACCAGCTGCGAGTTCGGCGAACGTGGCTGGAGTATGCCCAATCTTGACTGGCGGAAGAAGGTTGCTAAAGCGCTCCTCCATCGCCACCGCACGCGGATAACGCCGCTGGGCCGCGCGCTGCCATTGCGCGAACTGGTCGGCAACCTGCTTATAAGCCTTGTACTGCAGAAGGCGTGCAAAGAGGAGATCGCGAGTCTCCAGGAGCTCAAGATCTTCAAAGTCATCGACTTCGCCACGCGGCAATAATCGAGCGGCCTTCAAATCCAGAAGTGTTGCGGCGATAAGAAGGAACTCCGTGGTTTCATCCAAATCCGCGGTTGCCCCTAAAGCACGCGTATAGGCCACGAACTCATCGGTAACTTCAGACAGCGCCACCTCCGTAACGTCCAGCTTCTTCGCCTGAATCAGCTGCAGCAGCAAGTCGAAAGGGCCCTCAAAATTGCCCAGGGCGATGCGAAAGCCGGTAATCTCCGGTTGGGTCATAATGAGCGACTAGCCGTTAGCTCGCTCGATGACCTCTTTAGCCAGGTCGCGGTACTGCTTGGCTGCCTGGGAGCTGGGAGCCCAGGTAGTAATGGGCTCGCCGGCTACCGACGTCTCTGGGAAACGAACAGTACGTGTAATCACCGTGTCAAAGACCTTGTCCCCGAAATACTCCACCACGCGGTCCATGACCTCCCGGGCGTGGCGGGTGCGGCGATCAAACATGGTAACCAGAATTCCCATGACCTCGAGATCGAAGTTAATGCGGTCCGCTACTTTCTCCACGGTATCGGTCAACAGCGCGAGGCCGCGCAGGGAAAAGAACTCGCACTCCATGGGGATGATAACTCCCTGCGAGCAGGCCAAAGCATTGACCGTGAGCAAGCCCAGTGAAGGCTGGCAGTCAATGATGATGAAGTCATAGTCCTTGCGTACCGGGCGAAGGGCACGAGCCAGGGTATGTTCGCGGCCAACTTCATTGACCATCTGGATCTCAGCGGCGGAGAGGTCGATGTTGGCGGGGACGAGGTCGAGCCCGGCCACACCGGTGTGCACGATAGCGGAATGCACTGAGACTTCGCTATCAAGCATGACGTCATAAATGGTGTCCTGGATCTGGTCGTGGGTCAGGCCTAGGCCGGCCGAAAGAGCACCCTGCGGGTCCAAGTCAACGAGGAGGACTTTACGCCCCAGCTCCGCCAAACACGCGCCCATGTTAATGGTGGACGTGGTTTTTCCGACGCCACCCTTCTGGTTACACATGGAAATAATCGTGGCGGGACCATGCTTTTCCAATGGCTCCGGTTCCGGAAGCTCCCGCAGTGGGCGGCCGGTTAACCCGACCTGTGCTTCCGAGGCCTCAAACAGTCCCTCGTCGCTCACAGTCACACCTGCTTCCTTGACCTGTACGGCCCCTTTGCGGTCTTTCCGCTTCGGCTTTGCAGCAACACGCGGCGCCGCATTCTTACATCCTTGTGATTATAGGGTACCCCGTGGGTGCCTGCGCCGCGATTATAGCTAAGGAAAACCGGTGAATAAAGTCCATGGCCTAGATTAGGCGTCCTCCTGTGCTCCCTTCGACCGGCGTCCCTTAAGCGCGAGCCACACGATGAGCGCGATAACTCCGAGGCCCGCGATACCTGCTGCAAGTGCGCCAACTCCAAGCCCCGAGTCTCCTTGTTCCTCTCCCCCGGCCTTGTCAGCTGCATCAGAATCCAGCTGCTGCTCCGCAGGCACCTCACTCGCGCTCTCACGGGTTGGATCGGTAAGCGTCACTACCAGCTCAGCGGACTGAGTGTCCTTGTTCACGAATTGCATGATGAAAGGATTGTCCGGCTCCGCCCCCTCTGGGTAGGTCAGGGTCATGGTGCGCGAGCCTTTGTCGATCTCCCGTTTGACCCCCTCTACGAACTCGCCTTCCGCGTTGAGGTAGCGCAGCGTGACTCCGTCATCCTCAAGGTGCTTGAAGCGGTTGTACAGGTCGAGAGCCTGTTTGAGCCCAAGCTTGGCAGTGATTGTTTGGCCGTCAATCGTGGATTCCAGGTTCACATAGGAAGTATTCGAATCATCAATTCCTTCCCACCCGCGGCCTGTTCGCGGAGGAGGCACGTGGCCTTGAGCAGAGCCATCCGCAGCGGACGCCGAGCCATCGGCGGGATGCTGTCCTCCGTTCTGCTCACCACCACCTGCGCTGTCATCGGAGTTCTCGCTCCCCGCCGGTCCCCCGTTGCCCCCGGGATTGTCCGGGTTCTCGTGGTCCTGCTGCTCACCGCCGAGCTGGCCCGGATCCCCGTTCTCAGCTGCGTCGTTGAGATCATCGGCAGTAACGTCGGCGTCGGCCACGAGCACGATGGTCATGGTCACGCCTTGGTAGGTCACCGGCACACTGATTTGTCCTCCCGCGGGTGGTGCGGTCACCGTAGCGCTGCCGCCAGAAGCAGTGACGTTCCAACCATCGGAGGCCACGTTGACGTCGACAGGAACTGGCAGCGAAACGGTCGTCGTCTGACCAGCCGGCACCGGAATGGTGGCGTCTTGTGCAGAGGCGGCGGCCGTACCGAACCCTGGCAGCACCCCAGTTGCGCTCACGATGTCCGACGCGACGCCGGAAAGGGAACCTACGGAGAGCACGGAAGCTAGCGCAACCGCTCGATAGGTTTGGGACAAAGAAGTGGTTGAAGCCATAAATATCCTTTTCATTAGGTTGAAGTCGTGACGATTCTAGGCGCTCTTAAGCGCGTGGATGGGCAGTGCGCCACACTTCGCGGAGTGAATCCGCAGTGACGTGGGTATAAATCTGTGTCGTCGTCACGGAAGAATGCCCCAAGAGCTCCTGTACGGTACGCACATCAGCCCCGCCCTCGAGCAGATGGGTGGCAAATGAGTGACGCAGTGTATGCGGAGAGATTTTAGTACTTAGGTGGGCGCGCTGCGCTGCGGTCTTGATCACGGCCCAGGCGCTTTGCCGCGATAAAGACTTGCCCCGAGTATTGAGGAACAGGGCGTGAGAGGCTCCCGTAGCCAGCACAGGGCGGGCACGCACGAGGTAGTTCTCCACCGCTGTCACCGCATGTGAACCCAGCGGAACTAGCCGTTGCTTATCGCCCTTGCCGCTCAACAACACAATGTCACGAACTGAAGCACTCCCCTCACCCGTCACATCGTCCACATTTAGCGCGATGATTTCGGAGATACGTGCGCCCGTACCATACAGCATCTCCAATAGAGCGCGATCTCGGATATCAATGGGCGTTGCAGTATCTCCGCTAGGGATGGCATCGAGGAGTGCCTCCACATCCTCCACGCTGAGAGTCTCCGGCAGCGGTTGCGCCCGCTTGGGTGGGGAAACCTCCGCCGCGACGTCTTCCTCAATCATCCCCTCGGCCAGGGCAAACTTATGCAACCCTCGAGCGACAACCAAAGCGCGACTAGCAGAGGACTGCGCAAGATTCTTACGCAAGTAAACGAGGTAGTTCTCCACGTGCGAGCGGGTTACGTGGCGCAAATCCGTGATCCCAGATTCCGCAAGCCAATTAACGTAACGGTTAATGTCTCGACGGTAATTACTTACCGTATTCTTCGAGGCACCTTTTTCCACCATGAGGTGCATCAACCAAGCTTGTCCGGCGGCTGCGGCGGGGTTAGAGGGCGTCACAGCTGCTTAAGATCCGGACCCGGGCGCCGGTGCGCGATCGATTCCGGGCGCAGCTCGAAAGGAGAGTCAACTGAGCGCGGGGTGGCATCCCCACGCACGCAGACAAATGCCGCAAGGATTCCTGCCACCGCAATGGAGTTCACAATCTCCCCCACCAGGATGCGCTCGACAGCCTCCGCAAGGGGAACCCATGCAAAGCCCATGTCAGCTTCCTCGTCGCCTTCGGCGTTGAGTTTGGGCACGCTCGACAGGCCTCGCGCCAAGAACACGCGCACGGCTTCCTCGCAGAATCCCGGGGAGGTCACCAGATCAGTCAACACTGCCCATTCCTCGGCGACCAGGCCGGCCTCTTCCTGGAGCTCGCGTTGCGCGCCGCCTAGCTCGTCTTCGCCCTTCACATCGAGCAAGCCGGCCGGCAGCTCCCACAGACGCTTACCGACGCTATGCCGGTACTGCTCCACCATGGCGATACGGTTGTTCTCATCCAACGCCACAACGGCCACAGCACCAAGGTGCTCGACAACTTCTCGCTGAGCAATAACCTCCCCCGGCATGACGACATCATCGCGGCGGACGGCGATGATGGGGGCGTCGACAAGCAGCTCGGTTCCCACCGTACGAAAATGGTGTGACATCTAGAGATCCTTCGGCAGCGCCGGCGCTGCGCTGTCAGCATTCGCCGCAGAACCATACACACCGTGGCCACCATCGAGTTGTTCCTTCACGGCTAAAACACTGGCCATCTGGGACACCGGGTGATCAATGGAGTCCACGGTGCTGATCTTCGTCTTGTCGGCTCGGAGTTTATCCAAGACGCCGTCGTCACCGGCGGATTCCACGCGCCCGGCATAAACCATCGCGGTATCCACCGAATCAAAACCTTCTAGGAAGTTGACCGTCGTATCAATGGCGTACTTCGCAGCAGCACTGTCGTCTTCCTCTCCCGGGGTCATGCCTCCGCCCACGACGACCACGGCCTGAGCAGGAAGAATAGTGCCATCCTTGTAGTCGATGTAGCCGGCATCGCGCAGAGCCCGCAAAAGGGTCGCGCGATCATCAACTGATGCAAGCGGCTCGGTGGTCTCAGCATCCATCATCAACCCCGCCGCAAGTGCCTGACCAGCATGTGTGCCGGCATCAATCTTCTTTTTATCGAGCTTCGCTCCCGCCGGCAACGTGGTGGTAACGAGGGACAAAAGCTTGTCCGCGGATTCTTGGGCTACAAACTTCTCAGTCAGCTTGATGCTTCCTGCATCGGTGGAATCTGCAGAACCCAGCAAATCCTTGACGGCCTTGACGTCGGCGTCGTCGGCATCGGGCATACTCACAACCATGACCGGGCGCTGCGCCAAGGAACCATCCACCACGTATCGGCCGAGATCTCCCATAACGGAATCAGCAGAGTCTAGCTGGGCCTCCGCGATGTTGTTGTCAAGAACCAGCTTTCCGTATTTCTCGCGCACCTCACTGGTCGATTCACCCCCGGGACCCGATCCGGAATCCATGTTTGGAGCAATCACCAGCGTGCCCAACGCAATGCCAAGGGCTGCGCCGAAACCGAGGCCGGTGATAATGAGGGACTTAGGCGACATCATTACTTAAACCACTCCTGCACGCTTAACGCGAAGTTATTCCAGGTATCGATCAGGTTCTGGAGGAAGGATTCATCGCCGCCCAAGCCGACGATCAAAATAACGACGGCAAGTGCTACGAGGATGCCAAGCAGCGCCCACAGCCATCCCATAGCTCCGGAATTTGGCGCGGAATAAAGGTTGATAACAGCGTCCGCATCCACCAGGCGCGTGCCCGCCTTCATGTGGCACAGCAAAGCCGCGGGCGTAGCATTCGGCTCGTTAGCAAAGATGTCGTCGAGGTCGAGGGATCCGCCAACCTGAACAATCATCTGAGCCTCGTGGTAGTCCGCAAGCAACAGCGCGAGATCGGTAGCTGAATCCGTAGCGGCAGGGAAGGTCATCGCACCAATCCCCAAATCCTGAATGCGCTCGAGCCCGTCAGCAGTACCGTCCGGTTCGGCGGGGAGAATAACCTGGGCACCGCTGCGCAGGGTTTCCGAGCTCACCTCGGAGGGGTTACCCACGATGAAGTGAGGCTGGTACCCCAGCTCGACCAGGGTGTCCGCGGCAGCATCCACGCCGATAATGATGGGTTCATACTCGCGGATAAAGTTGCGCAGGAGCGTCAGCTTCTTGCGGTGTTCCTCAGTGGGCGAGACCACGAGAACTTTGCGCCCGGCCATGACGGACCCTGCATCGGGAACACCCAGGCCATCGATGAGCAGCGGACCTTCAGAATGAATGAACTCAATGGAGTTACCGAAATATGCCTCCATATGATCGATGAGTTCCTGCTGGGCAGAAGCAAAATTCTTCTCCGCCCGGTCGCGGGTAACCACCGTTCCCGAAGAAAGCTGGGTATCGCCCGCAAAAATGGCGCCGTCTTCGGTCAGACGCGCCTTCTTTCCATCCTTGAAATTGTCCACAAAATCTTGGCCTACGCCCTCGATGAGGGTGACATCGGCGTCGAGAAGCATGTGGGGTCCATAATTCGGGATAGAACCAGTGGAGAACTCCGCGACGTTGATCACGGCGGCCGGCTTCATATCCACGAGGGTCTGGGCCTCTTGGCGGGAGATATTGGCGGCGTTGATGACTGCGAAGTCACCAGCGCTAAACTTCTTCATGCCCTTGCCACCCGGGGTGCAATCACGCAGCGCGCCGTGTTCTCCAGGCAGATCGGTATTACGGGAAAACAGACTCATGTCTGACAGTTTCCCCTGTTAGGGGCTCAAGGTGTGGAAGGCGCGCGGAAAGTCTCGACTTCTGCTTGAGCCCTATCGAAGAGCTCTTGTGCATGCGCGCGGCCCGTCTCGGTGTCATCGAGGCCAGCGAGCATACGCGCGAGCTCCTCAACGCGCTCCTCGGCGGCCAGATCCGCAACACCCGACGTGAATTTCTCCTTCGACACGTGCAAGTGTGAGTCCGCATAGGCGGCCACTTGCGGCAGGTGGGTGACACAAATGACCTGGTTGGTGGTGGACAGCCGCGCTAGACGACGCCCAATCTCCACCGCCGCGCGGCCACCGACGCCGGCATCCACCTCGTCGAAGACCAAGGTGGTCCCGTCGCCGCTGGCCAAAACTACCTCCATGGCCAGCATGACGCGCGAGAGCTCACCGCCCGAGGCCGCAGAAGCCAGGGGCTTACCGTTGAGTTGAAATTCGACCTCATCCGCGCCGGACTTGGAGTACTTCGTTTTCTTGACGGCGGCCGTCAAGATGGAGTTCGGCATGGCCAGACCATGAATTTCCTCGGTAACCTGAGCCCCGAGCTTCTTCGCGGCCTTGGTGCGAGCGGCAGTGAGCTTTTCGGCTTTGGACACCATCGTCTTTTCGGCCTCCATTACCTCCTTCTTTAAGGCCTCGAGGGCCTCGGTAGAGGTATCCAACGTAGCGAGTTTGGCCTCAGCGGCATCCCGCCAGGCCAAGACTCCATCGATATCAGCAGCATATTTGCGGGTAAGCCGCTTGAGCTCCTGTTGGCGCTGTAGGGATTCCTCGAGGAGGTTGGGATCGGCGGGTAGATCGCTCAAATACGTCGTGAGCTCGGCAGCGATATCGGTCAATTGCGCGGTGACTTCGCTAACGCGCTCCCCTAGGCGAGCGAGCTCGGTATCACTTGCCCCAGCGAGTGCTGATTCGGCGGCGCCGACAAGATTGACGGCGGTGTCCTCATCCCCAAATCCTTCGCCCCCATCCAGAGCGCTGAGAGCGGTGGCTGCGCCCTCACGCAAAGCATCAACATCTTGCAAGCGCTTAATAAGGGTCACGAGTTCGGCATCTTCGCCTGGTTGCGGATCGAGCTCGGAAATTTCCTTAATAGCGAACTGCAACCTGTCAACTTCCTGCGCCATCTCGCGCCGTGATTCCGTACGACGCTGATAGTCCTTAGCCAACGCGCGCCAGTGGCTAAACGCATCGGTATATGCGGTGCGAACCTTGTCAATCGCAGGTTCAAAGCGATCGATCGCTGCCAATTGTTGATCGGCAGATAGCAAACGCAGCTGGTCGTTCTGACCGTGCACAGTAATCAGGTGGGAGGCGAACTCCCCCAATGTCGCCGCTGGCACTGAACGCCCACCCAAGTAGGCGCGTGAGCGTCCCGCCGCCGACACCGTGCGGGAGGCAATGAACTCGCCGTTTTCATCTGGCTCACCGCCTGATTCTTCGACTACCTTCGCTACGGCAAGAGAACTGGAAGAAAAATGCCCTTCTACGGCTGCTTTCGCGGCGCCATCGCGCACACGTGATGCATCCGCGCGACCGCCGGCGAGAAGGCGTAGGCCGGTTACCACCATGGTCTTACCAGCGCCGGTTTCGCCGGTGAGCACGGTGAGTCCTGGCGATAGTTCCGCTGCGGAGCTTTCAATCACGCCGAGGTCAGAGATGCTGATATCAACGAGCACGGTGAGCTATCTTCCTTCCTGAATACGCACTAAACAACCTAGTGACGCGGCCCGCGCCAACCTTCCACGGGGAGGCGCAGCTTGGACACCAGACGATCAGTGAATGGCTGCTGATCTAGACGTACCCAGCGCACCGGCCTTTCACCACGAACGACCTCCGCGCGCGAACCTGGAGGCATCGAGACTTCCCGGAAGCCGTCAAGGATAACCACAGCCGGAGTCGTCGCCGACGCCGATTCCACCGCGACTTGCGAATCCGGAGACACCACGAGCGGTTTGGTAAACAAGGCATGCGCGTTGTTTGGCACAACCAGGATGGCATCAAGAGAAGGCCACAGAACTGGCCCGCCGGCGGAGAAGGCATAGGCCGTGGATCCAGTCGGAGTGGAGATGAGCACGCCATCGCAACCAAAAGCAGATACCGGGCGCCCATCCACCTCGAGGATGGCGTCCAGCACCCCCGAGCGGTTGAGATTCTCAATCGACGCCTCATTGAGCGCCCAGCTACGCTCACGCAGTTTCCCGTCAGCATCGAACACGGTGACGTCGATAGTAAGCCGATCTTCGACCTCATAGGATTGCTCGATAACTCGCACCAACGCGCGGTCGAGCGACTCCGCTTCCCACTCGGCCAGGAAGCCGACGTGGCCCAGGTTTATTCCAAGCACGGGAACATCGACGGCGCGCGCCATATCTGCCGCGCGCAAAAATGTGCCATCGCCACCAAGAACCAGCACCAATTCACAACCTTCGGCAGCAGCTGGCGTATGCCGAACATGCTGCAGGCCCGGAAGGACGGTATCCGCTGCGCACACGCGCACCTTGATGCCTGCCTCCTGGAGCAGCTCCGCCGCGCGATGCGTAGCGGCAAGATTATCCGCGCGGCTCGCGTGCGGAACAAGAAGAATTTCGCGGCGGTTGGTGCCCTCCGCGGCGACACTACTGCTCACTGGGGTCCTTCCTTGATAGCCGTCTCGATCATTGCATCAAGCCTATCTTCCGGGGTGGACAATCCATCCTTGACCAACCAAAGGAAGTACTCAACATTGCCGCTTGGTCCAGGTAACGGCGATGCTGCCACGCCTTTCACGCTGAGCCCGAGCCCCTGAGCGAAGATAGCGACATCCTTGGTTACTTCCGCCCGTAGCTCAGGAGAGCGCACCACACCACCGGACCCTATCCGGTCTTTGCCCACCTCAAACTGTGGTTTGACCATGGGCAATAGCCACGCGCCATCAGCCATGCACGATGCAATCGCTGGCAGTACAAGCTTCAGGGAAATAAACGATAGGTCACCAACCATGGCGTCGCAGGGACCATTCGTGTGCTCAAGTGTCAGGTGGCGAATGTTAGTGCGGTCGAGCACCGTAACCCGTTCGTCATTCTGCAAACGCCACAACAACTGCCCGTAGCCCACATCGACAGATAGCACCTCCGCGGCACCGCGGCGCAGGCACACATCGGTAAAGCCGCCAGTCGACGCCCCCGCGTCCAACACACGCTTTCCCCTAAGATCGACGTCGAAAGCCTCGAGAGCGCCAAGGAGCTTGTGCGCGCCACGCGAAGCCCAATCATCCCCCTCGCTGGCCTCAACCTTGATAGATACCTCGGGCTCAACCACCGTCGCGGGCTTCATCGCCTTGAAGCCCCCGACGGTCACGCGGCCGGCCTTGATCATCTCAACGGCTTGTTCCCGTGAGCGCGCAATCTTTCGGCGCACTAGCTCCGCGTCGAGACGGCGGCGTTGCGGTGGCATGAAAAGCTCCTCTTCCCTTAGAATCCTCGACGGTCAGCGCTAATTGTCTTGGAGCGCATCCCGCAGCACAGTATGAGCGCGATCCAGCTGAACAAGTTCTTGTTCAAGGCTCTCAGCTGGTTCATTGAGAATCTCCGCGAGCGACGCATCCAGCTTCTCGGGAGCCAAAACCGCGCGCGGGTCATGAGGCTTTACCGCCATGTAGACACAACCCTCTCCGCGGCTTCACTCCGTGGCTGAATGTAGCGAGGCGGCTCAGCACCGGCCCAGGCAACTTCGAGGACAGTGCGCAGCGCCTCGATCGACGTCGATTTCTCGTTCCCGCCTTGAAGAACAATGTCGTAGCCGTCAAACCGTGCCCGGAAGCCTCCCTGGGAACCTGGGCGCGCCTGTGCGGCCGATAAGGAGAGCTCGTGGAATCCTGCACCAATGAAATCAGGGCGTTCCTCCGCAGTAGCTTCAATCAGAGCAAGCTCCCGGGACACTCCTGTAAGGACGTGGAAGGTATCCATTGCAGCGTTGTTGCCGCCAACAATGTCCGTGTCAAGGCGGTCCCCTACAGCTAGAGGCTTCGTCGAGCCCACGAGCTTAGCTGCTTGAGTGAACATAGCGGGTTCCGGCTTACCTGCCGAAATAGGTTCTACGCCGGTAGTTGAAACGATAGCTGCGACTAGCGAGCCGTTGCCCACAGCCATTCCGCGCTCCGTCGGAAGAGACGTATCCAGGTTGGAGGCAAAGAACTTTGCGCCGTGATTAATTGCCAACGCGCCTTCGGAGAGCTGCTCCCAGCCCACCGACTTGTCCATACCTTGCAGGACCGCGGCGGGCTTATCGTCGGCACTGTGTACAACATCGAAACCCGCCTCACGCGCCAGTGAACGGAATGAGTCCGCGCCGATGACGAGGACTTTCGCGCCTGCCGGAAGTTCCTCACGAGCGATCTTGACTACGGCTTGCGCAGAGGTAACAACGTGTTGCGCATCCGTCTCCAAGCCGATCTCGCCGAGCATACCGGCTACGGTTTGGGGGCTTCGGGATGCATTGTTCGTGACATAAACTGCAGGAATACCGCAGGAATTCACCACGTCGACGACACACTGGAGAGCCTGTCCGCCCTCCCATACTGTTCCGTCGAGATCGAGGAGCAATGAATCATGGGTTTTGAGAATACTCATTATTTGCACTCGGCCAGACGCTCTGCAGCGTCGGTCCAGTCTCCTTCATCGATGTCAATCGCGTGCTGGAACCACTCCCGGGCCTCTTCCTTGCGGCCAGCCTCCAACAAAGCATTGGCATAGGCGTAGGAAAGGCGGCATGCCGAGAATCCCGTGGAATCCTTAGAAGGCTTTGCGCGTTGGATGGTAACTACGGCGGAATCTGCCTGCCCCATGTCCAATCGCGCCCCTGCAGCAACGATAGCCAACTCGATCGCGTCCTCCGCCGCGAGTTCCTTGGCCTCCTCGCCGCGCCACAAATCAACAGCCTTTTCTGGGCGCCCGAGGCCTCGCTCGCAATCAGCCATGACGGCGAGCAGCCCAGGGCCACCGGAAATGCGGCGCGCTGCACGCAGCTCCGCAAGGGCTTCCTTCCACTCTCCAGCCCTATATGCAGCGATTCCGTTCATTTCACGGACGACTGATACACGTCCGGCACGGTCTTTGGCAGCACGTGCATGGCGTAGCGATAGTTGGGGGTCGTCCTCAAGCCACGTTGCCGCCATGATGAGGTGTTTAGCAACGGCTTCGGAGTTTTCCTTGGAGAGCGACGAAAGATCCTGAAGTACCGAAGGATCAAGATCCGTAATGTCGATATCAGATGGCAGGTCTGGATCTGTCATACGACGATTGATGCGCTCCTCACGGTAGCCTGAACGCTGTGGGTGCGAGACCTTGTTTTTGCCGCTGCCATGGCCATTGCGGTCGTTGCGGCGAGGTTTAGCGCCTGCGCGGCCACCTCGGCGGTCGTCTCGGCGATCACCGCGACGCTCTTCTCGACGCCCCGCTGCGCCGCCGTGCTTCTCAAACTTGCGGCCCCCAGAGCCGTAGTGCCCACGGTTGCCTTCTGCGGAACCTTCGCGGCCACGGCCGTGGTTACGGGAGTTGGATTCAGACATTAAAGCCATGCACTTTCTGCGGTAGACGTGTCCGTATGTACCGAACCAGTCTACAGGTCACGGCCCCAGAAACGGCAATACGAACCAACTGCTAGTGAAGTGCCCCACAACCTACGGTCCCAGTTCGGCGACTACACACTATTCGGCGGCCAGGCAACCTCACCCAAACGCCACTCATCACACACGCACTCTAATCCCGCAGCCACCTGCGAAGAGCTAAGTCCATGCTCTACGCTTCCGTGCTCCAATGGCATACCACGGACGACTGCCCAAAAGGTCCAACCGTTGTTGCGCATGGCGTTAAGACGAATCCTTTCGGCATCCCGGGCCAGGGCTACGCCCTGCATACCCATCCGGTTTGGGCTAACTCCTTCGACGCACACTTCAATGCAACGGGAATCGCCATTTGGAGCGAGAACAAGACCCTTCGTCGCATACAGGTAGTGCTTCTTTCCTGTTCGGGGGTGCCCTTCACTACAGAAGAAACTGCCCAAGAACACAGGGTAGAAGTCAATCCAACCATTGTTCCAGGCGAGGCGAATTAGACACGTGAACGGGCCTGACCCCCGGAAAGTAGACACGTCGGGGGTTAGCTATGCTGCTTGGGTTGGTGTAGCTGATGTGAGTGCTTCGAAGTCATTGGCGGTTAGAAGGCCGCACCAGGAGTGCCGTCTGTGCCACTTTCCGATCATTTAGTACGTCGTTAATTCATCCAGTTGAGCCGGGCTCGCAAAGCCTGTTTATCCGTAGCTGTGAACCCACTCCTCGAATGTCTTGAAGGGGCCTTCAACGTAGTCCTTTTCTTGAAAATCGTACATTCCACATATAACCGACCCATTGGGCTTCTGTTCGAAGACGCCCCAGACAAAACCGTCATCATAGGCTACTGGGAAGAAGCGTTTTGAATCGACAAGATCGACTGACCGGAAATCTTCTAGAAACCCTTCGAAGGCGTTTTCATAGACTCCGTATGGGGCAGGTGTGAAGAAAACTAACGATGGCGGAGAAAAGGCCGTGTAATGCTTCCAGAATTGGAAGTATTGTTCGGGAATCCAAGATGGAGCCACCGACTTCAGCTGAGACAGTTCACTTTTACTTAGTCCGTGGCCGTACAAGTATGAGAGTAGCTTATCTGAGAGTTTTTTCTGACCGGTCATAGGTAGTCCAATGCCTTTTCTTTCCAGTATGTGTGTCTCCACTCCCTAAAGGATGCGCGGGCGTCAAGGGTTACATCTGTTGGAAACCCGCTCCCATTCATTCTGTGGAATAAAGGGAGAACTTTAGCGTTTTCTGTGTGCATCTGTTTTGTAATTTCTACTACAGCTGTTCGATCATCTTGGCCGATATGGTGCAAATTCACCGGGTTTCGATCTATCCCCATAGGGGCGCGCCATGCCTCATTAAATCGACATTGTTGCCAATTCCACCACCAACTTCCCGGGGAAGGCACACCTCTTTGTGCGGATTGAATACCTGTCTACCAGTCTGTTGATACACAACACCCACTGACGCGCGACAACACATAAGTGACAACACAACAACGCGCCAAGAAAGAACGCAAGCAGCCACGAGATATCAAAGCCATTTAGCAGAAGAGCGAAGAGGAAAATGCAGGCCGAGGCCACGACCATAATGACTAAGAACAGCAAACCGCCGAGCCCATCACGTACCTGCGGTATTAGCCCCTTCGACAAAAATGTCTCGAGAAACCTGGAAGAGGAAGGAGCGCCATTCTGTGTGCTGAAGCGCACGGACTTCAGGTCCTTGAGGAAGGCCGCGTTGTAGGAATGAGAGAACGTAGCTGACGTTTGGCTGAACCGCATCGCGTACTCCTTACTTTCCCGCCAAGGCACTGATATGAAGGATTCTAATAAGCCGATGCGCTCAAGGCGCGGTGCAAGAAGCATCTTCTCTGCTGCATGAGCCTTTGGTCGAACGTCTCACTCCTCCATCTGAATGGATATATGCTCCGGAATCTTGAAGCTGGGCTGGTGTGTTTATGTGTGGGCATTAGTGCAGACCTGGAAGTGCATTCTCGCAGGTCGCCGATCCTGGCCCCTTGGTGCTTGACGACGCCTACTTGCAGGTCTGTATTTTCAGGTCTGTACTTGTAGGCTGTATGCGAAAACGACGAAGGAGCCCGTCACCGTTGAGTTGTTGCTCAAGGGTGACGGGCTTGTTTGTATTGAGTTGTTTGTTGTTGTTTGGTGTCGGCGG
>NZ_KV797567.1:0-63930 GCF_001809405.1 Corynebacterium sp. HMSC055A01
CGCTTCCCGCCGGGAGTTAAGCCCTTAAAGAACGAAACCCGCCAACCCGATGATGGTTGGCGGGTTTCCTGGAGCGCGAACTCACATTCCCAGCGAGGCCGAACTCATGGCGCTGTCCTGGCTGGGATTTCTAGTCGAGGGTCGGCGTGGGGTCCTCGCCGATGACGACCTCCACCGTGACGGCATCAGGGCGCAGGGTCTCTTCCAACTGAGCAGCCACGACGCCGCCCTCCGCCTTAACGGTTCGTGTAATGCGCAAGACGGGTTGGTTCCGACCCACTCCAAGGGCCTTCTGCTCCTCCGTGCGCGCGGTGGCGGCCACGAGGGAGTCCCGCTTAAACACGGGCACCAGGTCAAGCTCCGTCAACAGCTCGGTCAGCGGCTTTTGAACGTCCTCTTCCGTGAGGTCCGAGGCCAAGGCCTGCGGGATAAAAAGGGTGGAGGCCATGATGGGCGAGCCCTCGGTCAACTGCACCGCGCGGCATTCCCACACAGAATCGCCTTCCTCAATCCCGAAGGAGGAAGCGAGATGCCCAGGCACCTCAATCAGCGTCAGCGACAACACCCGCACCTCAACATCGAGGCCATGTTCACGCAGCTGGTCGAGGGCACTTCGCCCGCTCGTCAGGCTCAGCGTCGGCGGGGTGGCACGCACGAAGGTGCCACCGGTGCGCCCGCGCTTGCGGTCAATGAGACCTTCGATCTGGACGATGTCCAGCGCGTGGCGCACCGTCATGCGCGCCACCTTGTATTCCTGGACTAATTCCCGCTCGGTGGGAAAGCGGTCACCCGGCTTCAGTTCGCCGGATTCAATCTTGCTCCGCAGCGAATCCGCGATCACCAAATAGGCGGGGCGGCGACGTTGAGAGGTGGACACGCCTCATAACTGTACCGTGCGCTGCGTTTTTCGCATCTTGAGAGAAAATGCGGCTCCTACTTGCGCTGATTCAACTCAATGCGCGGGCGTACGCGAATCTCCGTAAGCTGCGTCGTCGGGCCAGCATCAACGGTGGCGCGGATGGCCTTCGCCACCTCCACAGGAGCGATGACATGCTCTGGGTTGTAATCCTGCAGGCCCTGCAGCATCGGGGTATCCGTCGGGCCCGGCGCGACGGTGGACACGCGGATGCCGAGTTCGCCGAGGCGGAGGCCGTCGGCAAGCGCGTACAAAGCATGCTTCGTGGCGGCGTAAATGACGTTGTCACCATAGGAGTGAATGCCGGCACCGGAGTTAATGAACACCGCAAGCCCCTCCTCCGCGCGCAGCGCGGGCAGAAGCAGGCGGGTCAGCTCGGCTGGCACGTGAACGTTGAGGTCCATCTGCGCGCGCCAATCCTCCGGCCGAGCGCTTTCCACCGAGCGCTTATCCGCCCGGGCCGCCGCATGCACAAGCACGTCCACGCGCTCAAGCGAAGCCAGTTCGGTGGGAAGCGGTGAGCCGTCGAGAAGCGACAGCAAATCGATTGCCACCGGCACGATGTTCTCCGCCTCCGGCAGCTCCCCGGCGCGCCGCCCCAGGGCATACACGCGGTGGTCCCGGGCAAGGTCCTTGATGATCTCCGCGCCCATTCCACCCGTCGCACCAGTTACAACGGCAGTTTTCACCATGGTTGTTCCTCCTTCTCGTTAGCGGAAACGCTTCGGCACATCCGGCTCCCCCAGCGTCAGCATCAGGCGGTTAGCCCAGTTGAAGAACGCGGTGGAGTTGATGACATCGATGATGGCTAGGGTATCGAATCCCACGGACTCGAGGCGTTCAACGTGGGAGGCGTCGAAGGCAAAGGGTGACTCGGTCAGGGCCACGGCAGCGTCACGGATGACGGACCACTGCGCCGAGCCCAGGTCAGCGGAAACGCCTTCCTCGAGCAGGCGGTCAATCGCCGCGACGTCACCGCCCTCTTCCTTCGCGCGCTGCTGGTGCACCGACGCGCAGTACTCGCAGCCATTCAGGCGCGAGACCACCGTAGCGGCCAGCTCACGCTCAGCACGACCCAGTCCGCCGTCGGTGTTGTAGAAGATGTCCAGATCCGTGAGCGTGCGCGCCTTGAGTGCGGCCGGGTCGCGGGCCAGCAGGCGGAAATACTCCATGTCGATGCGCTCGGGCTTAATGAGCGCGTCACGCTGCACCTCCGTGAACTCCTCCTTCGGCTGCGGCGGCACCCACGGCTTCCAGCCCAGCGAGTGCGCCACGAAGCCCTGCGGCTTGGCGACGTCCGGCACCAGCGTCCCCTCCCCCGGCACCCACTCCGGGGTCTGGGTGGGACGCGGCGCCTCAGTCACGGGCGCGGGCTGCGCGGTACCGGCAAGCACGGAGAGGCCGTGCGCCACGCGCAGTTGAAAAGACAGGAAGCTGACCAGCTGCGCCAGCGTCACGATGTCATCGTCGGACCAGCCGGCCGCCTGCAGGTGACCAATCGCAGCCGGAGAAGCATCCTTGGGGTGGAAGACCAGCAGGTGGGCGAAGTCGAGGGCGGCGGCAAGGCGCGGGGAGCCGTCGAAAAGCGTGAAGCCGCCATCAATATACGGGCCGGTGGTGATGCCGCTCTCCACCGCGCGGGATATTTCGACGGCAAGCTCCTCCGACTCCTCCGCCAGCAGGTCAGAATAAAAGGCGACGGCAGGAGCCGCCTGATAAATGCCCGCAACAAAAGTCGCGATAGCGTAGCGCTCCGCATAGCTGAACGTACCGGGCTCCGCAGGCTCAAGGAGCGCGGCAAAGGAGGCCTGCGCGTTCTCCTTGGCCTCGGGCCGGCGCTCGCGCAGCTTGGCGACGTCCCCCTCAACACCCGCCAACAGGTTAATGATGTCTGCCATGAATGATTCCTTTCTTGTGTTCGCCCCAGGCTACAGACCCAGGTTGAGGTCGCCGGCGCGGTAGCGGGAGCCGGGGATGGCCTCGATGAGTTTTTGGGTAAACGGTGATTGTGGGTTGCTAAAGACCTCGGCCGTGGGACCAGATTCCACCTGCTGCCCCTTCGAGAGCACCGAGACGGTATCGGAGATTTGGTTGACCACCGCGAGGTCGTGCGAGATGAAAATGTAGGTCAGGCCGAGCTCCTCCTGCAGCCGGGCCAGCAGTCGCAGAATCTGGGCCTGCACGGTGACGTCGAGGGCGGATACTGCCTCGTCGAGGATGACCAGCTCCGGTTCCACGATCATGGCGCGCGCGATGGCCACGCGTTGGCGCTGGCCGCCGGAGAGCTCGCGCGGACGGCGGTCGTAGTAGTCCGGGTTCAGCGCCACCAGGTCCAAGAACTCCTTGGCCTTTTCCTTGGCCGCGCTTGCACGCACCCCCTTCAAGTTCCGCAGCGGCTCCGCTACCGTCTGGCCAATCGTCTGCTTGGGGTCCAAGGAACCGTAGGGGTTCTGGTAGACCAGCTGGATGTTGTTACGCTCTTCACGCAAGGCCTTGCCGCGCAGACCCACGATGTCGCGCCCGCCCACGGTGATGTTGCCCGATGTCGGGGTGTTGAACATGGCGATGCTGCGCCCCGTCGTGGTCTTGCCGGAGCCGGACTCGCCCACGATGGCGTGGGTCGAGCCCTTGGCCACGGTGAAGGAGATGTCATCGACGGCGGTGAAATTACCGAAACGCTGGGTCAGGCCTTCCACCCGCACTAAGGGTTCGCCCGCGGTGCGGTCAGTGGTTGTGTCGGTCTTGACGACGGCGTTGCGCGAAGTAGCTGCTCGGCCGGCGTCGGCGACGGTGAGGGAGGGGGCGTCGGCAAGCAGGCGTTTGGTGTAGTCGTGGCGCGGGTTCGTCAGCACCGTGGCGGCCAGGCCCTCCTCGCGCAGCTGGCCGGATTCCATGACCACGACGCGGTCGGCGCGGTCACCGGCCACCGCCAAGTCGTGGGTAATGAAGAGGATGCCCATGCCGAGCTCCGCGCGCATGTCATCGAGGAGATCGAGGATGATCTTCTGCACGGTGACATCCAGCGCGGAGGTGGGCTCATCGGCGATGATGAGGTCGGGCTCCAGCGCTACGGCGGCGGCGATGAGCACGCGCTGCTTCATGCCGCCGGACAGCTCGTGCGGGTACTGGTGATAGCGGCGCTGGGGATCATCGATGCCGACGCGCTCCAGCAGTTCCAGTGCTTTGGCCTTGCGCTCGGCCGCAGTACCAACCTTGTGGATGCGCAGCCCCTCCTCCACCGAGGCGCCGATGGTCTGCACTGGGTTGAGGGAGTTATTGGGGTCCTGCGGGATGAGGCCGATGCGCCGCCCACGCAGCTCACGCCACTCGCGGCGACGCAGCGAGGTGATATCGCGGCCATCGAAGGTGATGGTTCCGGCATCGATGGTGGCATTCGAGGGCAGCAAGCCGATGGCTGCCATGGCGGAGGTGGTCTTGCCGGAGCCGGACTCGCCCACGATGGCGGTCATCTGCCCCGGGTGAACCTCGAGGTTGACGCCTTGTACGGCGGAAACGTCACCACCTGCGGTGGAATAGGACACGTTGAGGTCCCGCACGCGCAGCAGGGGCTGCGCTGCATTTTTTATACCAGACATGTTAGGCCTCCACGGGGAAGTTTTGGGACAGGCGGTTGGCGGACATCACCACGGCGACCAGCGCGATGCCGGGCAGGATGATGAGCCACCAGGCGGTGGCCATGAAGTCACGGCCCTCGGCGATAATGAGGCCCCATTCCGGGGTCGGCGGCGGGGCGCCGTAGCCCAGGAAGCCGAGGATGGACAGCTGCAGGATCGCGGTGCCGAATTGCAGGGTGGCCAGGGCAATAACGGGGGTGAGTGAATTGGGAAGGATGTGGCGGAAGAGCACGGTGGCGTGGGTGGCGCCAGCGCCGTATGCGGCCTCGATGTAGTCCGAGCTGGCCACGGTGATCACCTGGGAGCGGGCTAGGCGCGCGAAGGTCGCGACCGAGGTCGCGCCGACGGCCACCGCCGCCTGCACGGAGCCGAAGCCCAGCACGATGATGATCGACAGCGATAACAGGATGCCGGGGATGGACAGCAGCACGTCGACGACGCGCATGAGCACGCTATCCACCGCTCCTCGCAGGGCGCCGGCGAGCAAACCGATGAGCGTGCCGACGACCAGGCCGACGGCCACGGCGATCAGCGCGCCGAGGAGCGACTGGCGGGCACCGTAGACGATGCGCGGATAGAGGTCGCGCCCCACCGCATCCGTGCCCATGAGGTGGCCGGACTCCCCCGGCGCCAACAGAGCTACGTCGGTGCCAGCATAGGGGTCGGCCGAGGTGAACAGACTTGGGAAAAGCGCGGCCAGGAAAGCGATCACGAGGACCACGATGGCGATGATGGAACCCGGCGCGAGCCAGGGATTCGCGGTGTGGCGGCGCGGCGCTCGTGAAGAACGCAGCGGATTGGTGTGCGTCATGCTCATGAGCGCACCGTCCTTTCCGAAGTAGCGGCCGAGGTGGTGGCGGAATCTGTGCTGCGGCGGGCAGCTCGCTCCGGGGCGCTGGCACGCAGGCGCGGATCCAGCACCGGGTAGAGCAGGTCCACCACGAGGTTGATGATGATGTAGGAGGTCGCAGCGATGAGAACCACGGCCAGCAGCACCGGGGTATCGCGGTTCGCCACGGCCTGCGCCACCATGTAGCCCAAGCCGGTGCGGCCAAAGACGGTCTCGGTCACCACGGCACCGCCGACGAGCTCACCGAAGAGCAGGCCCGCCATGGTCAAGGTGGGCAGCAGCGAATTGCGCAGGACAGTTCGCCAGAAGATCCACGCCTCCGAGGCACCGCGTGCGCGCACCGCCTGGACGAAGGGCCGCGATTGCGTCTCATCGATGGAGCGGATCAGCACTTGGATGAGCGGCGCGGCCATAGGAACCGAGAGCGTCACGGTAGGCAGGATGAGGCCCTCCACGCTGCCGGGTTCAATGACGCGCACCCAGCCCAGCTGGAAGGAAAAGAACTGGATGAGCAGGATGGCAATCCAGAAGCCGGGCAGCGAGACCATGAAGGAAGGCAGTCCCCGGAAGAAAGAACCGATGGCGCCAAGCCCCGGCAGCGTGGCCACAAAGGCCACGAGCACGGCCACGATGAGTGCGAGAACGATGGCACTGGCGGCAAGGATGAGGGTGTGGGGAAGGGCGTCGGCAAGCAGCGTGGCTACCGGAGCGCCCGACTGCGTGGAGTTGCCGAAGTGCCCGGTGAGGAAGCCACCCAGGGAGGTGAAGTACTGCACCACGAGCGGCTTGTCGACGCCCATCTCCTCCCGAATAGCCTCAATCTCCGCCTGGGACAGGCCCAGGGCAGGGTCGCCGAAGCGCGACTGGACGGCATCCGATGGCAGCGCCGACAGGAGCACAAAGGCCACGGTGTAGGTAATGAGCAGCACGAGGAGGGCCTGCCCAATGCGGCTGAAGAGTTGGCGGGTTGTCATTTATTTCTCCTCCTCATCCGATGCCGCGGCGTCGATGGACACCTCGTAGAACCACGGGCGCGCCACCGATTCCGGGCTAAAGCCCGAAATGCCTGGACGGACGGCGTAGACCACAGGTTCCTCAAAGAGCGGCAGCGCATAGGCCTGCTCGGTGATGTAGTCCTGGACTTCTTCCGTGGCCTCGATGCGGCCTTCCTTGTCGGGGGTGTCGAGGACGGCGTCGAGAAGCTCCTGCAGGTGCGCGTCGATTGGGGTGCCCTCCGCGTCCTGGTTGAGGAAGGCGTCGCGGTTGTTGATGCCGTAGAGCGAGGTGATGACGTCATAGTCGGCGCGACCCACCATCGAGTGGTAGATCTGCACCTTGCCGACGTCCTTGGCATCGGCGTTCTGCGTGGCCTGGTCGCCGGCGTTGACCTGGATGCCGATGCCCAGCTCACCCAGCTGGTCCTGCACCATGGTCATGACTTCCTTGGAACGCGGCTGCGGCAACGCGGTATTGGTGCGCAGGACGAGGCGCTCGCCGTCCTTGACGCGGATGCCGTCCGGCCCGGGTTCCCAGCCGGCCTCGTCGAGAAGCCGCTTGGATTCCTCGGGATCGAAGCCATAGGCAGCGGACTGGTCTTTGTAGGCCAAGCCGGTCTTGGCCACCGTCGAGGTGGCCAGTGGATAAGACTCGGAGAAGAGAACGCGGAGAATCTCCTCGCGGTCCACGCCGTGGATGATGGCCTCGCGCACGCGCTTGTCCTGCAGCAACGGGTGGTCGAAGCGGAAGGCGAACTGGTTGTTCATGGAGTTCGTGCCGCGCGAGATGATGCCAACACCCCGGTCCTTGAGCAGTGACTCCTGCGGTGCGGAGATCTGGCGGGCGATATCGGCCTGGCCGGAGAGGATGGCGCCAGTGCGCACGGATTCTTCGGCGGCGAGGATGTAGTGGACGCCGTCGATCTCCGCGCGCCCTTGGTGCTTCACGGCCGGCGGGGCCCAGTCGTAGTCCTCGCGGGTCTTGAGCTTGAGGTCGGTGCCGATTTCTTCCGATTCCACCACGAAGGGGCCCGAGCCAATGACGTTGACCGCGTTGCCGGGACCGAAGCCCTCGTTGTCCAAGGCCAGCGTTGAATCGGAGAGCAGGCCGGCGTTGTAGGCAGAGGTGGCCTGGAGGAAGCCCGGGGAAGGCTGGGTGAAGTAGAACTTCACGGTGTCCTCGTCCACGACCTCGCCGTGGTCATAGTTGGCGATCTGCTCTGAGCTGGTCAGCGTGCGGGACTTATCGCCGCGGCCGAAGAGATCGAAGTTGGCCACGACGTTTTCGGCAGTTAGCGGGGAACCGTCGGAGTAGGTGACGTCGGTGCGGATATTAAACGTGTACTCCGTAGCATCGGCGTTGACTTTGGGCATCTCCGTGGCAATCCACGGCGAAAGTTCGAGGGTCTCGGGGTCTTGGTACAGGAGACGATCGGTCAGCTGGTTGACCACGCCGCCGTTGGGATAAAAGCCGGCGGCCGGCGGGTAGAGCGTGCGGAAGAACTGCGGCTCTAGGTAGGTGAGGACGTTGTCCTCCCCGTCCGGCCGTTCCACGGCGGAGCAGCCGGCTAAGGCGAGGGCTGCTGCCAGGGTGGCGGCGAGTGCGCGTAGGGTTTTCACGGTATTGCTTTCAGAGAGTAGATAGTCGGTTTGAATTGTGTCTACGGATTTAACACAACGTATACTGACCGGTATTATTCCACTAGACAGAACAGTCTAAAAGTTTGAGGTTGATTTTTATGCCCTCCATCGCCATCGTCGGGGCCGGCCCACGCGGCATCTCGCTGGTCGAGCGCCTCGCGGCCCACCTGCGCGCGACCCCCCTTGAGTCACCCCTGCGCCTCCACATCATCGATGATGCCCCGCTGGGCGCTGGCCGCATTTGGGATACGGAGCAGACCCGCACGTTGTGCATGAACACGCTGGCCGGCGCGGTCACTCTGTTCACCGAGCCCAGCTCCACCACCACCGCGCCGGTCCTCGAGGGCCCCATCCTCTACGAGTGGATCCAGCTCCTGCGCGGCGAGCGCCCCGACATCGCGCCTGCCAAGCTGGAGCTTTATGATTCCCACCCGCCGCGCGAGGAGCTCGCTGCTTCCTTTGCCGAAGAGCTCGCGCACACCCGCCCGGAGTCCAACCCCTCCCGCGCGCTTTACGGCGCCTACCTGGAGTGGGTCTTTGAGGTTGCGCTGGCGCAGCTGCCGGAGAGCGTGGACGTCGTCCAGCACCGCGCCCGCGCGCTGTCCATCGGAGCCGCTGAGGACCACGATGTCATAGCACTTTCCGACGCCTCCACCGTCACCGCCGACGCCACCGTCCTGGCCTACGGCTGGCAGGTGCCCGCGCTGAGCGAGTCCGAACGCCCCCTGGCGGAGGCTGCACACTCGGACCTGCATTGGGTGCGGCCAGACAACCCCGTCGAACAGCCGGTGTCTGCGGTCCCCGCGGGCGAGAAGGTCCTGGTCCGCGGCCTGGGTATGGGCTTTTTCGACATCATGGCGCTGCTCACCATCGACCGCGGTGGTGAGTTTGTGGAGGATCCCTCCACGCGCTCCGGGCTGCGCTACGAGCCCAGCGGTGAGGAGCCGCACTTCATCGTCTCCTCCGGCCGCGGCTACCCTTATATCCCGAAGTCGGAATACCACGCGCTGCCGCCGAAGGCCGCCCTGACCCGCTTCCGCGCCGCGGTGGCCGCCCTGGATCCGGAGGCTGAGCTGAACTTCGGCACGCAACTACTGCCGCACATTCTGCGCGATGCCTACGCCGAGTACTACGAGAACCAGGCGCGGGTCGCACCCGATGCCCCGCAGCGCCCCCTCGCGGATATCATCGCCACCATCGACGCCACCGCGGTGGATGCCGACGACCTGACAGGCATGGCGGACCAGCTCACCGTAGCCCTCGAGGGTTCCTCCGCCCAGCCGTTAGATCTTGCGCACTGGGCGAACCCGCTCGATGATTTCACCGGTGGTGAGGTCACCGAGTACATTGCCGAAGGCCTAGCACGCGACATCATCGAGGCCGTCGCCGCCGCCGATTCCCCGCTGAAGTCCGCGCTGTGGGCTATCTCGGCCGCGCGCAAGCCCTCGTCGATTGCCGGCTCGGAAGGCCGGATGACGTGGGAGTCGCGCACCAGCACCTTCAAGGAGTTCATGGCCTTCGGGCAGATGGTGGGGTCGGGTCCGCCGCTCTTCCGCACCCGCCAGCTGCTCGCGCTTGTCGACGCCGGCCTCGTCACCTTCCTGGGGCAGCGCCCCCAGCTGGAGATCAGAGAGAAGTTCACGCTGCGCACCGTGCACAACGAGGCTTCCTCCGCCTGGCTTATCGACGCCTGGATGCACTCCCCCGATGTCCGCCGCGCCGGTGATCCTCTCGCGGTGTCCCTCAATGGGCGGGTGCGAGCGTTCGTCGACCATGGTCAGTCCACCGGCTCGCCGGAGACGACATGGAACCGCCGCGTGGTCAACCCCGGTGGCACCGAAGACCCGCGCCTGCACATCGTGGGCATCCCCACCTATTCGCAGTGGCCGGACACCACCATCTCCCCCATGCCCGGCACGGACCCACTCATGCTGCAGGAGACCGACCGCACGGCCGGCTCCCTGCTCGGCACGCTCTAGCCGCCGCGTGGCCCCGACTCATTCCTCGGGGTCACGTGCTATTTGCGTGCGAAGACCTGTTGCAGCGCCGCGACGCGGCTATCTAGTGGTGGAACGAGATTCTTCACATTGAGGTGCGCGTTCTGTCCCTTGAACTCCCATACGTGACCCGTAAACGCCGCAAGGATTGCGTCCTTTTCAACTTCGAGAGAAGGGGTCGCGTCGATAAAAGCACCGATAACATCTCGCCATAGCTGCGGGTCACGGGCGCAAATAATGTAGCCGTGCTTAGCCTCTTTGAGGAAGGCGATGAGGCATCTGAACACGCGCTCCTGAGACGGTAGAACAAGTCCCTTCTTGTTGTTGCTTTCGATGACCTTGGGGATGTCACCAGACGCTTTGGTCCTGTAGGGGAACATCTCCATGCGCACGATGTCACCTGCTCGCTCACCCGACTCCGGGCGCTGCGGAATGACCTCATTCCACGAAACAGGCTCTTTTTCTTCACAGTCATCGAAGAGGTAAAAGCGTGCGCGATCGAAATACCAGCCTTTGTCATCTGCAATGTCCCAGGGCAAGCGAGCGTTGTCGACGTCATTCGAGAACAGCGCCGCGACGTTGCCTTGATCCCTGATGAAGGGAGTAAAGGCCTCTCCCCCATCTTTTGTATTTGCTACGCCTTCCATACCGTCTCGAGACAGTCTGATGACGTCATTTCCGCCATATGCCGGATTCTTCAGCAGCCACAGGATGCGAATGTGCTCGATGCCGCTATCTAGCTTGACCGACAAGGATTCCGGAACGGTTCGCGTAAGGCTCGCGGCACTCTCCGCAGCCTCCGCGCTAAATGCCTCCTTGATTGCCTCGGCACTCTCCTCGATGCGCTCATCCTTAAATTCAGCACTAATGCGCTTCTTAAAGGCATCAGAAGGAGCGAAAACTGCGCCGCAGAGATACTCCTTAAACGTTGGGCTTTCGAGGTTAAGGCTGTCGCCATTGAGGGCATCTGCATTCCACTTAGTAAAAGTGGCAAAGTCCTGCTCGTGCATGCAAGATTTCAGGAATGCTTCCACGTTTTCACCTTGCGACGCAACGGTGGCCTGCGGGTACCTGGGGTGGGTTCCTTGGAGGAATTGAATGAACTCCTCGGTAGGTTCATCGGAACCGTTCGCAAATGGAACTGGAATCTCGTCGAAGTATGAGGCCCAGAACTCTCGTGCTGCGTCCACCTCATCGCTGAAGGACCCCAATTGTTGTGTGGTTCGTGTCATGCCTCTCCTACAGGTAGATTCTCCGATTACTAGTGTAAGGCGTCGAGGGCCTGCTCCAGGTCCGCGAGCAGGTCATCGATGGACTCGATGCCCACCGAGATGCGCACCAGGTCCGCCGGCGGAACCAGCTCGGAGCCCTCGGCGGAAATGTGCGTCATGTTCTGCGGGTGCTCGATGAGGGACTCCACGCCGCCGAGGGATTCGGCCAGCGAGATGAGCTTGGTGTTGAGACAAATCTGGCGGGCGTGCTCCTCGCTGTGGAAGCGCACGGACATCATCCCGCCGAAGCCACGCATCTGCTTCTTAGCCAGCTCGTGGCCCGGATGCGAGGGCAGGCCCGGGTAGAGAACCTGCTTGACCTCCGGGCGGGATTCCAGAAACTCGGCCACGGCCTGCGCATTGGAACAGTGGCGGTCCATCCGCACTTCAAGGGTTTTGATGCCGCGGGCGGTGAGGTAGGCGTCGAAAGGTGAGGACACCGCGCCGACGTTGCCCTGGAAATAGAGCAGGCGCTCATCCATCTCCGCGGAGTTGGTCACGACCGCTCCACCCAGCACATCCGAGTGGCCGCCCAGGTACTTCGTGGTGGAGTGCAGGACGTGGTCCGCACCCAACTCCAAAGGGTTCTGCAGGTAGGGCGTGGCAAAGGTGTTGTCGACGACGACTTGGGCGTCGCCAGCCGCCTTAACAACCTCAGAGACTGCGGCGATATCCGTGATCGTCGTCGCCGGATTGGTCGGGGTTTCCAACCAGATCAGCTTGGTGTTTTCCTTGAACGCCCCTTTAACCGCCGCGGCATCGGCGGTGTTGACGATGGACAGCTCGATACCCCACTCGCCGTAATCATGGTGCAGGAGGCGATACATGCCGCCATAGGCATCGTTGCCGAGGATGACGTGGTCACCTGGACGAACAAGAATCCGAATGAGGGTATCGACGGCCGCCATGCCCGTGGCGAAACAGCGCGCATACTCGGCATTCTCCAGCGCCGCGAGGGTCTTCTCCAGAGAATGAACGGTGGGGTTAGCCACTCGCCCGTACTCATAGCCGCCGCGCAACTGCGCGAGGCCGTCCTGTTGGTAGGTCGTGGAGGCGTAGATCGGTACGTTGATGGATCCCATGTAGGGATCCGGCTGGTAACCGGCATGGATTGAACGAGAGGAAAAGCCAAGGGTGCGGTTGTCAGTCATGAGGCACAATTCTAGACCAAGCTGTTCAGTCGCGGGAAAGACAAGCTTTTTATATTCAGCTCTCTTCCCTACCATCGGTAAGCGTCAGTTGTGAGCGATAGCAGAAAGGACACACGTGACCAGACCAACCGCATACCTAAGCGCTTCCTCCGAGCCAACCGACGGGGCTGTCGACGCAGTCACCCGCTGGTGGCAAACAGAAAACATGCAGTCCTGGCTCATCGACAAACCCATCGGCATCGCGCTCATCCTCATCGTCGCCATCATCGGCAGCTGGCTGCTGCGCCGACTCATCACCAAGCTGGCTGATAACAGCATCAAGAAGGGCAAGCTCAGCTCGCCGCTCTCCCCGCGCAAAGCGCACCGAACAACCGACAAAGTCCTCGAGCAAACACAGGAGGCTCGGCGCACCTCCCGCATCCAGACCCTCGCCGGCGTTGGACGCTCCGCGGTTGCCATATTCGTCTGGGGCTGGGCAGCGCTCGCTATCTTGGACAAGCTCGGAGTCAACGTCGCCCCGCTCGTAGCCTCAGCCGGCGTGGTTGGTGTCGCCCTTGGTTTCGGCGCCCAAGCGCTGGTCAAGGACTTCCTGTCCGGCATCTTCATGCTCATGGAAGACCAGTACGGCATCGGTGACACCATCGACCTCGGAAACGGGGTCTTCGGCGACGTGGAGTCCATTTCCCTACGTATTACCACGGTCCGCGATATCGATGGCGCGCTATGGTACGTCCGTAACGGCGAAATCTTGCAGGTGGCCAACCATTCCGACCGCTACTCCGTCGCCCGCGTGCAAGTCCCCATCGCACTGAGCAACGACCCCACCCGCGCAGTCGATGTCATCACCTCCGCAGCAGAGAACGCCGCCCGCGACCCCGAAATCAAGGGCTTCATCCTGGCCAAACCTACGGTCAATGGCATGTCCGGTTTGGAAGTTGACCACATGTCCTACCGCGTTTCCGTCAAGACGCTACCGGGCAAACAATGGGATGTGCAGCGCGCGATGCAGGCGAAAATCCTCACCGCCATGCATACGGAAGGAATTACCACGCCCTACCCGCGAGGGATGGCTATCTTTGATTTGGAAGAACCCAGCCTGACGCGAAAGGAAGATTAGGCGTGCAACCAACGAGCGTGTACGAAGCCGTCGGTGGAATGGAGACTTTTGAGAAACTCGTCGGTGGTTTCTATGCACAGGTGCGCGACGATGATCTCATCGGGCCGATGTACCCGCAGCAGGATTGGGAGGGCGCGGAAAAACGTCTGACCTGGTTCCTCGTGCAGTACTGGGGCGGACCCCAGCTCTTCTCAGAGAATCGCGGTCACCCGCGCCTGCGCATGCGCCACGCGCCCTACTCCATCGACATAGCTGCCCATGATCGCTGGCTCGAGCTCATGGGCAACTCGTTGGCGCAGATCGACGAAGACACCATCCCGCCGGCCTATCGCGCGATGATTTGGGACCACATGGAGCGAGTAGCGGCGATGCTCATCAACCGCGCACCCTAAAGCCCGAAGGCCTCCTTCACGGGCTGGGACACCAGCTCTCCCCCGCGGGTCATCAGACCATTGGCCAAGCCCGGGAAGCGCTCGACTGCACCGTCGAAGCCTCCGGCAGCCAGGGCGCGCATGTACGGCAAGGTGGCCGAGCCGAGTGCGCGTGCGGAGGTGTTCGCCACCGCGCCCGGCATGTTGGCAACACAGTAGAAGAGGGTGTCGTGCACCTTGAAGGTGGGCTCATCGTGCGAGGTCTTGTGGGAGTTCTCGAAGCAGCCGCCTTGGTCAATGGCAACGTCGACAAGCACGGCGCCCTTCTTCATGCGCTTAACCACATCCTCCCGAACCAACTTCGGGGCGGCAGCACCGGGTACGAGGACGGCGCCGATGACGAGGTCGGCGGCGAGAAGCTCCGCTTCCAGCGTGGCAGGGTCCGACACCAGGGTGCGCACGCCGCCCTGGTACTGCTCATCGAAGCGCTGCAGGACGTGTGGGTCGAGGTCGAGCACCGTGACTTCCGCGCGCAGGCCGTGCGCCATAGCCACCGCGGACGCGCCAACCTGGCCACCGCCGATGACCACCACTCGCGCCGGTTGGGTGCCCGGCACGCCGGAGACCAACAAGCCACGCCCACCCTGCGTGGACAACAGATGGTGAGTTCCCTCAATGACGGCGAGGCGCCCGGCCACCTGGGACATCGGTGTCAAAAGCGGCAGAGTGCCGCGGGCATCGGTAACCGTCTCATAGGCCACGGCGGTGGTTCCGGCCTCAACCAGGGCGTCCGTCAGCGGACGGTCCGCCGCCAGGTGGAGATAAGTGAAGAGCAGCAGATCCTCGCGCAGGTAGCCATACTCGGCCTCGAGCGGTTCTTTGACTTTGACCACCATGTCCGCCGCCCAGGCCTCCTTGGCGGTGGCGACGATCGTCGCGCCCACGGCTTGGTACTCGGAGTCCGGAAAAGAAGCGCCTTCTCCGGCCCCAGTTTCCACTAGAACCTCATGGCCATCTTTGATGAGTGCGTGCGCAGCGCTCGGGGTAAGAGCGACGCGGTTCTCGTTGTTCATGATTTCTTTGGGTGCCGCAATACGCATCGTGCGAGTCATCTCCTTTTATTAAAGAAACTGAATTCGACCCCTTAATGGTAACGCAAATCACGCTGCGTTGCGGGCGTAGAAACCACACAGTTTTCCTTCCGCGGTGCCGCGCCCCGCCGCGGACTCTGCGGCGGCGAGGCTGGAGACGTTTTAGAACAAAGACAGCCGCGTGGAGTGATAAACACTGCCATAGGGCGCGTCGAGGCGCACCCACCGCCCCTTGCCCGCCACGCGCAGGTGGCGGGGGATATTGAGTGACGCAGCAAAGCCCGGGATGAGGCCCAAACTCGTGCAGGCGAAGATCATCCGCATAGGAATCTCTACTTGGGTCTCCGCGCTCTCCACGGTGAGCACGGTTTGATTCAACAGGCTTTTCGGAGGTCCCATCGGACCAGAGAATTGCCGAGCTAGCTGCCGGCCTTTATCCGCTAAGTCACGGACGACGTCGACAGGCAATGAATCAATCTCTCGAAACCCCGTTGCCGGCGGCAAGGCCCCCGGCCATGAGGGGTCGCGCGCGGGGCCTAGGTCAAGCACCCCCGCCCCGTCCTCTTCAAGAAGGTGTTCGGGGGTGGTGCGGAGGGCGTCGAGAAGCGCCTGCGCCGACACCACTGCCCCATCGCGGCCAACGACGCCCTCGCAGCGCCGCGCTACGACGACATCGAAGGGGGTCGTGACAAAAACCTCAACGTGGGTGGCGTCGTATTGACGCAAGCGCACCGTCGCTGAGGCATCCAGCCCCGTCGCACGAGCGAGGAGGGCCTGCAGCCCCACCCCGCCGTTGTGCAATGTCAGGGATTCACTCTCCATAATTGCGCTGGCCGCCTACTGCTCGTCCAACTCGACGACAGCATTTTCCAGGATGATGGTGCGCTCCTGCTCAGAAACCTCTCGCGGCATCTGGGTATCTGGATCAATGGTGACCTGCACACAGTCGATGACGCAGGCCACCTGGCCCTGCGCGTCCTTGATTTTCTGGCGAGTGGTAAACGACGTAGTTCCAAGGCGCACCACCGTGGTCTCCACTGTCACCGTGCCGTGCCGTCCATCCCACTTGATGGGGCGAACATAGTCCGCGTCGATGTGGCGAACAAAAGCCACCATGTTTAGGCCACGTGAATAGAAGTGGTGCATGGCAAAGGCCAAGCGCGCCTCCTGTGCCAGCTCGATAAAGTTGGCGTTCATCATGTGGCCGTACATGTCGAAGTCCGACCAACGCACTCCCACGGTGAGCTCGTGGACGTTGTCCTTAGTCTCCTCCGACACAACATTCTGAGCGGGCATTCCAGAATCCTTCCGAAGATTTCCTTTGAGTGTTAGGGCTGAGCGGCCCTAGCGGCTGAGCTTGCGGTGGGTAACGCGAGACGGACGGGCGGCGTCCTCACCGAGGCGCTCGACCTTGTTCTTCTCGTAATCGCCGAAGTTACCCTCGAACCAGAACCACTGGCCTTCCGCGACGTTGCCTTCCCAGGCCAGGATGTGGGTACAGGTGCGGTCGAGGAACCAGCGATCGTGGGAAATAACCACGGCACAGCCGGGGAACTTTTCCAGCGCGTTTTCCAGGGAGCCCAGGGTTTCCACGTCCAAGTCGTTGGTCGGCTCATCGAGGAGGATCAAGTTGCCGCCCTCTTTGAGGGTCAGGGCCAGGTTCAGGCGGTTGCGCTCACCGCCGGAAAGAACCTTAGACGGCTTCTGCTGGTCCGGGCCCTTAAAACCGAATGCGGAGAGGTAGGCGCGGGACGGCATCTCGTTCTGGCCAACGTGGATGTAGTCCAGCCCATCGGAGACGACCTCCCACACGGTGGCCTCTGGGTCGATGTTTTCGCGTCCCTGGTCAACGTAGGAAAGCTTGACGGTCTCGCCGACGGTGACAGAACCGGAATCCGGCTCTTCCAGGCCCACGATGGTCTTGAACAGGGTGGACTTACCCACACCGTTCGGGCCGATAACACCGACGATGCCGTTGCGCGGCAGGGTGAAGGACAGGTCCTTAATAAGGACGCGACCATCGAAGCCCTTGGTCAGGTTCTTGACCTCCACAACCTTGTTACCCAGGCGCGGCGGGGTCGGAATCTGAATCTCCTCGAAGTCGAGCTTCTTGTACTGCTCGGCTTCTGCAGCCATCTCCTCGTAGCGCTGGAGACGGGCCTTGTTCTTGGCCTGGCGCGCCTTCGCACCGGAGCGAACCCACGCGAGTTCTTCCTTGAGGCGCTTCTGCAGCTTCTTGTCCTTAGCACCAGCAACTTCGAGGCGCTCTGCCTTCTTCTCCAGGTAAGTGGAGTAGTTGCCCTCGTAGGGGTAGAGCTTGCCGCGATCAACCTCACAGATCCAGCCCGCAACGTGGTCGAGGAAGTAGCGGTCGTGGGTCACGGCCAGGACGGCGCCCGGGTAGGACTCGAGATGCTTCTCCAGCCACTGGACGGATTCGGCGTCGAGGTGGTTAGTAGGCTCGTCGAGCAGCAGGAGGTCCGGCTCACTCAGCAGCAGCTTGGCCAGCGCGACGCGGCGGCGCTCACCACCGGACAGGTTAGTCACCGGGTCATCAGACGGCGGGCAGCGCAGTGCCTCCATGGCCTGCTCGATCTTGGAGTCAACCTCCCACGCATCCGCGTGGTCGAGCTCCTCCTGCAGCTTGCCCATTTCTTCCATGAGCTCGTCGGAGTAGTTGGTGGCCATCTCTTCCGCGATCTCCTCGAAGCGCTGCTTCTTCTGGAAAATCTCCCCGAGGCCTTCTTCGACGTTCTCGCGGACCGTCTTCTCCTCGTTGAGCGGCGGCTCCTGGAGGAGGATGCCGACCGTCTTGCCCGGGTCAATGAAAGCCTCGCCGTTGGAAGGCTGATCGAGGCCGGCCATAATTTTCAGGATCGAGGACTTACCTGCACCGTTGGGGCCCACGACGCCAATCTTGGCGCCCGGGTAGAAAGCCATAGTGACATTGTCCAAAATAACCTTGTCACCGATGGCCTTACGCACGTTTTTCATCGTGTAGATGAATTCGCCCATGTTTCACCCTTTACTTCTGTCAGGATTGGTCAATAACAGTACAAAGAGTACATCACATGGGCGGTGGTAGTCCCCCGTCCTTAGGCCATAGCTTCTTCTGGCGCCGGTTCTCGGTGAGGTTCGGTCGCACTCTGCGCTTGCTGACGATCCGCCGCAGTATCCTGCGGGGTATCTCCCGACTGCAGAGCAGCCGGCAATGCCTCATCCTCCGCAGTACTCGGCGGTGCCGTGTAATCCACATCCGGTACTGGCGGATTCTCCCCCAGCCAGAGGGCTTCGCTGCCCTCCTCACCATAGGAGGTACCAATCTTGGTGGAGGTAATGCAGAAGCGGTTGAGGTCAAGGCCCACGTGGGCGATCTTGATATAGGTCCTAGAGCGCTTTGCCCCGTTCTTATCCTCCCACCGGTCCGTGACAATGGAGCCCATAACAAAGACCGGCATACCCTTAAACAGGGACTTCTTAACGTTGATGGCGCACTGGCCCCACACCTCACCGTCGATATAGTTAAGGTCCAACTCCCGCCACACCGTCTTGCCCTCCTCATCCTTCTCCGGAACGCTGCGCGAGGAAGCAAAGCGGAGGCGGGCCTTGTACATGGTTTCGCTGATTTTGGTCAGGTGGGGGTCGTGAGTCAGGCGCCCCGTGAGTGAGATTGGGTATTGAGACATTGCGTGATTCCTTTGCTGTTTGTGGCTGGTGCTCTTTTCAATGCGAGGAAGCGATGCGCCTCCCGTACCTCGCATCATCGCCACCGATCAGCGCGCCCGCAATGGCCTCACTGCCAACCTGTGGATAACTTGTTGAAAGCATCAACAACATATCCGTTTCGCCCGGTAAGGACTCCTTTTCACGCACCCAGGGTGCGCACTCCCGCTAGTGCTGGCGGAAGGTGGAATCATCCCCTTCGCTCATCTGCTTGAGCATGGCGTTATAGCTTTCCAAATCAGCATCACCGTCAATATCCGCCTTAGCATCATGGCGCCGAGCGGTGGCACGATCCTCCCGCAGCCAGTCGAGGAAGAGCGAACCAAACACAATCACCAGCGGGAATTGGCCGAAGCCCCAGGAAATACCGCCGCCGGTTCGTTGGTCCGTGACAAAGTCCGGGTGCCACGGCAAGCTCAAGGACTCATAGAAGTCCAAGCCCAGAATGACTTGCATCTGCATGAGGTAGACGCCAGCAAAAAGGTGCAGGGGCATCGACACGAAGAGGATGAGCAGGCGAATGCCCGTCGGCGCGCGCCACGGCAACGGGTCCGGGCCAATAACCTCCCAGTAGTAGATGTAGCCAGAGATCAGGAAGACCCAGTTCATGATCACGTGCCCAGCGTGTTCCGAAATGGCGAGCTCATAAAAGTTCGGGAAAAGATAGAGCACGTAGAGGAAAGCCAGGAACTGCACAACGTTGACCGCTGGATGCGTAAGAATGCGCAAGGTACGAGCCTTGGTGAGGGCGACGGCAGCGTCGTGAAGCGTGGGCTTGCCCGGCTCCCCAGGCTCAAAAGCTTCCATCACTAAGGTCACCGGAGCGCCCAGCACAAGGCACAGCGGGACTGCCATGGACAGAATCATGTGCACCAACATGTGCATGGAGTACAGCGCCGGCATATACAAGCCGATGCCATTGCTCATGATCAGCGTCATGCCCAGCGCTCCCACTAGGAACCACGCAGTGCGTCCTGCCGACCACGTCAGCCCGCGGCGCTTGAGGCGCCACAGCGCGTACAGGTAGAAGCCGGCCAGCACGATCCCCAGCGAGCCAAACATGAGATCAAAGCGGAACATGGTCCACACGTTGGTGGCGGTGGGGGCGTCGAAAAGCTCATAGCCCAGCAGGATCTGCATGGCATTGAGATTCGGGTCCCGCGGCGGCGGGGGCGGCGTACGGCCCATCGAGATGGCCACGCCAACGGTCGCCGCCATGATGAGAACCTCAACCACAGCCACCCTGATAAACAGGCGCGGCGAACTCTTCAAGTGAGGGATGGTGACCCGTCGGTGCACGAAGCCGATGGCCGCCAACACCACGGTGAGCACCGCTTTGCTCAGCACCAACAGGCCGTATCGAGTAGTGAACAGATCCCCGAACTCAACGCGAATCAGCGCATTAACTACGCCTGTAGCTGCCAGCCCCACGATGGAGAACAAAGCGACCGTGGAATAGCGACGCACCGCCACACCCATATCTGGGCCAAGGCGGCGGCCATGGGCGATGAGCCCCATGAGTCCACCGACCCAGAGCATGATGAAGAACAGGTGCAGCAGCAGCGAGTTCGTACCGTAGTCATGATCGCCGCCGGAAGCCGAGTGGCCCTCCATCCCGAGAGGCACCGTCAGCAACAATGACAAGAAAAACGTTCCGACCTGGCCCGCCCACGTGCGTGCGACAAAACCAGATACGGCAACAACCACTGCGATAGCTGCGGTGAGCAGCCAGACTTGCGACGCCGCGATCTGCCCCACTGCCATGCCCATCAGCTCTGGGTTGAGAACCTTGGCCAACGGGGTGCCGGTGAGATCCGACATGACGAGAGGGACCTCTAATAAAGACACCACCGCGGCGCCCACCGCCGCCCATGCGCCGGTCCGCGCTGCGATGTGCCCATCGACGGTGAGCGTGGCCTTGATGAGACGCTCGTTGTCCTTATCCGGTACCGCCGGGTAGATAAAGAAGGCGCTCGACATAAAGGAGCCGATAGAAAGCGCCATGAGCATCCACGCGATAGCGCGGAAGAAGGGCAGGCCGAACGTTGTCATACGCCCTGGGTCGGGGATGCCTAGGGCGGCGAGCGAGTCCGCAAGAAAGAACAGAGAAATGATTCCGCCCACGAGGCCCGCGAAGACGACGAAAGAAAGATTCAACAAGCGGGAAGGCTGCGCTCCCGACGTCGAGCGCGCCGCCCCCCGAAAGCGCTGTGAGCTGGGAGTTTCTTTCTCAGTGTGCATGGTGGGCAGTCTACCGTCACGGAGGTTCTCTTACCTAAAAAGTAGTTTTTTCTAAGCTTTCGGGTAGTCTGCTCTTATGGACTCTCGCCAGCTTCACCATTTTCGGTCCGTTGTGGACCACGGTTCATTCACGCAAGCTGCGGAAGCACTGCAGCTCACGCAACCTTCTTTAAGCCTGACCGTGCGCAAACTTGAAAAGGATCTCAACGTGAAGCTGCTCTCCCGCGGGCGCGGTGGAGTCCGAACCACAGAGGCCGGAGATTACCTCTATGGCGTCGCTACCTCGATAGATTCCCTTCTTACCACCGCCACCACGCGCCTTGCCGAAATTGCATCCGGCAGCGCGGGCTCTGTGACGTTATGCTCCGCCCCCGAGTTCAACTGGCTTTATATGCCAGAGATTCTGTGCCGCATGCGCCAGCGCGCACCGGAGGTAAGTGTTTCCTTAAAGGACTTAGAACCAACCGCCACGTTGAGAGAGGTCCTGGATGGCTCAGCGGAGTTGGGAATCCTCCTCACCACTAACCCACAGCGCTTCCACCAAGACTACGGCGCGCAGCTCACCATTGACTGCGCCGCAGAAATGGAGGTGCACGTCGCGCTCCCCGAGAGGCTTAAAGGCTTGCCCGACCCCGTGCGGTTGACCGACCTGAGCGCTGAGACCTGGCTCTTGCCGCCGCGCTGGCCGGAACTCAGCGGTTTGCCGGAAGCAATGGATCAGGTGTGGGCTAAGGCAGCATTAAGCAAGCCCGTTACAGTCCAAGAAGTTCCCACGTTGCAAACGGGGTTGCCACTCGTGGCGGGCGACTACGGCATCAGCCTCCTGCCGCACACCGCGCAGGCTTTGGGCCAGCAGGGAGTCCACTTCCGGCGAATCGCGGAAGCCCTCCCGACCGTGCAGGCGCTCGTCATCCACCGCGCGGACCGTGCGCTGAGCCCCGCGGCGCGCACGCTTAACGACGTCCTCCTCAACGCCTACGCCGAGCCAACGCCAGCGGTAGCCCGATAATCGGACTACACGCCCCAGTGCGTTATGATGGCGCGGTACGCCTCCATAGCTCAGTGGATTAGAGCAGTGGGTTTCTACCCCATGTGTCGCGGGTTCGAATCCTGCTGGGGGCACTTTTTCTTTCCCCCTTCTACTAGCGTTTTTGCTGGTGGGAGGGGGTTTCTACGTTTTCGCACATACAGTCGTTTACAGCCATTTACAGCGGTTTACGGTGGCGCATGTCGTGGAAATGTCGTGGGATTCTAGCCCCCTAAAACGCAGAAAAAGACCCCCACCCGTACAGGGTGAGGGCTAAAACTTCAAAGACTTTCAAAAGTCGTTTTCTAGCTCGTCTGGGATAGGCAGCTCGTCAACGCTCTCCGGGTGGCGCAGTCGCCACTGGCGGATATGATTCACGGCGACAAAGTAGCGGCTTTTCCACACCTCCAATTTGTCACGCAGCTCCGCAATCTCGCCCCGCATCTCCGCAATCGACTTGTCACGTTCTTTCAGCTGCTCATTCGTCCACGCACGAATACTATTAGTGAATGATTCCCATTCGGGGCCTCTGGCCTCGATTTCCGTCTTTTTCTTCTGGCTTTTCTCCGTCAGGTGAGTACCGATAAGGGTGCCGAGCACGCCAATCACGCCGACGATGACTGTTGCCAGCGGCCCGTCTACTGGCATACCATCATCTCCCATCTGTGACTGTGACCTGGCTAGTCTGCCCCCGCCCGTACGCGTAGAGGGTCATGGTGGCGATTCCGATGTATCCGAGTGAGGACACCCAGGCCCGGGGGAGGTCGTCGAATACCGTGGCGAAGATAAAGCTGAGTGCCCACATGGAGTGCAGCCCCACCACCGCGCCAACAGCAGAGGGTACGAGCTTCGGTACCCGCGTGGCGCACAGGCAGAGTAGCCCCATGAGGATCCACACCACTGCCCACGCCGGGGGGTTAAGCACACTCTCCATGAAATGCGTCGGCTTGCGCTCAGGGTCAACCAGCACCGGCGTGTAGGACATGCCGCGTGCAATGGAGATACTTCCGAGGGCTAGGAGGCCGGCGGCGTCGGAGACGAGCCAGCGGGCAACTCGGCGTTTAGCGCTCTCCCATCTCACGACTGCTCCCCTGCTGTGGTTGGCCCGGTGTACACCGGTAGTACGGGCACGTCCTCCGGCTCTGGTGCGGTGGGCTGCTCAATGACTACACCTACAGGTGCTTCGTCGGATTCGCGGCCCGTATTCACAGCGGCGAGAAGGCCACCGATGAGTGCGGCTAGACCACCGGTCTGCCCCAGCCAGCCGTCTACCTGGTCGGGGCTGGCGATACCGAAAGCGACGAGGGCCAGGCCCACGGCGGCGACGATGACGTACACGGCTAGGCGAATCCACCATGGGGTGCCGATGACGGCGCGGGGCTTCGGCGCGGGGTTGGTGTAGTGCTTGGCCATTATCGTTCCTCCAACTTCTTCTCGATGCGGGCGAGGTCTTGGCGGATTGCAGCCACGGCGTCGACGAGGGTCAAATTCTGGCCCTTATCATTCTTGCCGAGTTGCTCCCAGCCGTTCCCCGATGGGCCACGTAGTTGCCGCCAGATTTCCTGAATCGCCTCAATCTGCGGCCCTAGGTATCCCGAGATGAATGCCCTGGTGTGGGCGTTGACTTGTTCTACTGCGTTCATGGTGACGCTACTCCCTCCAGTGTTCTTAGCCGGTGTCTTTCCGGTGGCTTTTCCTGCTTTTAGCTCGTCGTAGAAGCGTTGCGCCTCATCCATCCACTGCTGGTGATACTTGCCGGCGCGCCCACCGAACCCGTTACCGGCCTTCGGGCCGGACAGGTGGACTGGGCAACCTGTCGCGGTGAACTCGAAATGGTCTCGAATGTTCTTGCCGTACACGGGCCTGCCGAGGTTGAAATACAGGCAGTATGCGGCAGCTACACGAGCGCCTGTAGTGATTGTGGCGTCACTGATGTTCCACGAATCAGGGTGGAAGTCGCCCTGGTTTCGTGCGCGCCCGGTGATGTTGGAATGCTCGATAGCGATAGTGCGCTGATTAGCCCACTGGGAGGCATTAGCCCACGCGGTATCGTTATCATAGACGGTTTGCACCCACCTACCAGTGGGGCCGATGACGTGGTGGGCGGAGGCGGGGCGCGAGCTCCAGATTTCGTCTACGACGGCTTCACCTTCACCGATGTACATGAGGTGGTGGCGGGTAATGAACTGGATTTTTTGGCCTGCACGCCCCGGGGTGTAGTGCTTGCCGATTCGATAAATCTTATCGGGCTCTAGCTTGTAATAGTCGCGTGCCATGATGTCCTCCTAGGCTTTTTGGAAGAGGGCGGGGGCTACGGTGGGCGCCCAGTGATCTGCCAACGTATGGCCTTGCAGGACTCGATATTTTGCGTCCTGGTAGAGCACGTACTGGCCTGCCTTTACCTGGATACCGGCGACGAACGGGAACGGGTTTTCTTGGCTTCCTTGTGCGATGACCTTGCCTCTGCCGTCGGTCTTGGGTGCGGGTGGTAGGACTTCGTGGGTAACATCCCGCCAGATGTTGGTGTGGACGCCCTCGGCCCCTGGTTCCCAGGCGTTGAGGTTCTCGGCTTCCGATACCCAGTACTTGTCGCCGTGCTTGACGACGCCGCCCTGGCGGTGGGCCTTGAGGAAGTCAGCTCCTGGGTTAGCCCATGCTGGCACCTTTTCGGGGTCAGCTTTTGCTTCTTCGAGGGTGACGTGGGTGGAGACCAAATCCGGGGCGGTTATGGATAGGCTAGCCACGATGGAGACGCGGGCTTTTTCCTCGGCGGCGCGGGCGGGGCGCTCACGACGTTCGCGGGACACCGCGGCGGCGGCCTCCATGAGCCGGTCCTCGGGGATAGCCTTGAGGCCCTCCACCCAGGCATCAAAGTCGAATTCTTCCATGATTAATTTTCCTTTCAGATATAAGCGAAAGCCACCCCCGGGGGGTGGCTGAGTTAGGCCTGGGGGAACGGGGCAATCGTCATCGTGGCGTGACCCCTATCGGCAGACGACCAATCACCATCGCCAGAAATAAGGAAATATCCCCAGCCAGTTGCACTAATGGTCGTTGTCTTAGACTCCCCAGGCTGACAAGAAAATAGGTTGATCCAGTAGCTGTCCGGGCCGGGCATCCACGCGATGTTAATTGGGGATGCGAGATAGTTAGTGATCATTATGCTGTAGCCACCGGCAGGCAGATACCACCGCAAACTCGAGGGCGGCTGTCCGCCGATTTCTTCCCTAGACTGAATGCGGTGTGCGTATAAATGCTTTCCCGAGTTGGGTACAGTCCACGTCACCGCGACAGGCATCGGGAAATCCAAGTTAGGGGTAGCCATTACGCGACCACCCCCGCGGTGGCTAGGTTTCGGGCGGGAAGTTCACGACCTGCACCGACACGGAGCCATTGTTCATCGCCTGTGTCGTGACACGTTCTGCGTGGATGCGCAGGTAGACGCCTCCATCGTTGTAGTTGGTACCCGCGTTGGAGATATGGCCCGTCCAAATCTTCTCTGTTGTATTCTGCACGCCTTTCACCAGGGCGAGCGTCTTTGAAACATCCCTTCCTTGGTTCAGGGTCAATTCCAGGGTTGCGGCTTCCATGCTTGTAGCAATGACTGTGACCAGTGATAGGCCCTTTGGCAGGTACAAGAATTGGAGCCCGCCGGCGTCGATGCGTTCCATCTGGGCCCGCGTAGCATACCCCTCCGCGCCGCGCTTGAAGACGTAGGTTTTTGGCAGGTACAGATCCATCATTGGGGAGGTCATTTAACAATCCCCCCCCGCGTGGATATTGAGGGGTTTAAGCAAAGTCTGCATTCAGTCCTCCTAAAAAGAGTTGGGGCCGTATAGCCTCACGGCAATCGGCGAGCGTTACAGAATCGGGCGGTATCCAACCGATATTCCATCGAACTCCGCCTTAGTTTTGGCATCAGGCCAAATCGGGAACACTTTGACCGAAATCGAATACCAATCTGAAATCGGAAACATGTATAAGAGGTTTGTTCCAAACCGAAACTCTCCTATCTTTCCCGAGAACGTACCGCCTGAACGCTGGGCAGTAACTTCTACGTGCCCCGAAAAATCAATAGGTCCTTTGCTGACATACAGCGTGGGTTCCCCGCTTGAAGTATCAGACGATATTCCTACAGAAACCATTAGGGAACCGTCATCCCATTTCAGCTGATTCGGGTTCTTCCACCGGTCAAATTCCAGAACCCGAACGCGCCGGAAACTAGATAGCCACGAAAACTTTTGAACGTTAGTGAGTGTTTGGTTACGCGCCGTCTCGGCACCTCTTTGCGCCGCTTGAGCCTGCTTGACAGAATCAACTGATTTCTGAATGTTGCCCACCACTTCATCGCGGGCCTTATTGGCCCCCTTTAGGGCCTCGATTGAATCATTAGCCGCATCGACCGCGATATTTGTTTGGGCGATGGCGTTCGCGTTTTCTTCCGAGGCTTGCGCGGCGGACATAGCGGCCTGCGCGGCCTGGGATGCAGCAGCCGCAACGTAGCGGATAGCCTGGGCTAGGAGGCGTTGGGATTCTTCGAGGACATCAATCTGCTCTTGCAGCTTCTTATCGGCCTCAATCAGCTTCTTGTCCGCTTCCGCGAGCGCCGCGATAGCCTGAGCATTCAAATCAGCAGCACGCAACGCTTCCGCCGCCGCCTGGCTCGCTTGCATAGCAGCCGCACCAGCCTGAGCCGCCGCCATAGCAGCATATTTAATCGCTTCACCATGGATTTCTAGTACGTCGCTATGCGTAGCCAGAATGTCATCATGCGCGGACAGTACCGCCTGGTGCTTCGCGGCGACTTCCTTCAGCACATCCGCGAGAGAGCGGCCCGCGCCACCGGCGTTATCCAGTAGGGATTGAGCATCTTTGAGGGACTTCCGCGCCGCATCCTGAAGCGGGGACAGTTCCTGAAGCAACGCTTCCGCTTCATCCACGAGCTGCTGCGACGTAGCCGCATCCTGAGCCGCCGCGTTAGCCGCACGCTGCGCCGCCACAACCTGCTTCTCACCAGCAGCCACCGCCGCCGCAGCCTCCTGAGCAGCCTTAGCCGCCTCACCAGACAGGCGAGCCACCTCAGCGTGCGCGGCCACCACGTCATCGCGGAGCGGATCGAGCTTATCCAGCACCTCTTCCGCCTGGCGGGCGTACTCAATCGCCAGAGACGCCGACGCCTGAGCCTGCGCACCCTGAGCCGCCGCCGCACCCGTCAACTGCCGCACCAACTGCAAAATAGCGTTAGACGAATCCACAGCCTCACGGGCCCGCTCAATACTGCCCTCGATGTCCAGGCCGTCAACCAGGGCGGCTGTTTCATCAGCAGTCTTCTTAGCCTCATCCGCCGTCGACTTAGCAGAATCAGCAGTCGACCGAGCCTGAGACACCTGCCGCGTACGCTGCCGCTTCTCATTCTCAATCTGCCCCAAAATCTCATTATTCCGGCGCAGACGAGCCTCACTATCCGAAGCAACTTGTCCGCCAACATGCACACGCACACCACGCAAACCACCATCAACCGACGACTCCAAATCGCCAGCCGTGACAGGCAACCTGAGGTAATTACCCCACACGCGATAACGCACGATATCGTCCAAGCCGAAATCCCGGCCCAGCTCAAACCCATTCATGCCGGCGCGGGAAATATCCCGCTCCACATACACGTCCCCCTCGGAACGCTTCTCAGTGGAATCAATCGCCAGCTCAAGGTCAGACGTTTGCGCCTCAAGGTTGATAGTGGCGTCCTGGCGGATAAACCCGAAATCAAACCGTCCCATCTTCTGCCCAGGGTTGCGGGCAATATAGCCGTTCTGAATCCGGTCGTCCTCAACCTGTTGCTCCCGCCCCTCCGGGATAACAACATCGAAACGACCATACGAGTAGAACGCCAATCGGCGTCCCATGGTCACGCTGCCACCATCCGAGGACAGCACAACATGGTCTTTGACTGCCAAGCTACTTCACCTCCAAAGTTTGCCGCACCCGAACCACCATCGTCGGGGCGTTCAGGGTTAGCCCCTTCACCGGCTTGTCCCCCGGTAGCCACAGGCCAACATCGAGGACAACACCCGCCGCCATGGCCTGCGCCGATACTTCATCAAGCACGGACTGGTCCGTGGGGCGTATCAGAATGTAAGGAGATTCCAACCCGCTTGAGGTGGGGTCAACCACCATCGGCGGTGCCTTCACCACCTCCGGGCCCATCGCCTTCCACGTGGCCTGCAAAGACTCCGACACCAGCCGGCGAATCACCGCCTCAGCCTCACCATCAACGGTGACGCCATCGGCAACCGTGACCAGCTTGAAGTCCTGCAAGTCACGCGGCTTCGAGAACCGCGCGCCCACATTCTCCGGGCCCGCCCAGTCACGCGTGAACGTCGTCCACTTACCCGACACAGTTGTTGGGGCAGAGAAACACGGCACAAGGGCCAGCTTTTTCAGAAGGTCAACACCATTAATCTCAATCAATGATGGGAGCTCACGCCCCGCCTCCGCCGCCACGTGCGTGACCTGGTAGACGCGGCGCATATCCTCACGCTCCACAATCACATAACGGCTAGCATCCAACGACGTTGAGAGAGCTTTGCCCTCCGCGTCGAGCTCTAGCCACTGCCCTCGCGTCGAAGACAGGCCCTGTGCCACCAATTCATCGCAAATCGGGTGCACGCTCCCATCCAGGGCGCGCACGGATAACTGCATCCGTAGTGATGTTGGGGCGTTCTTGGTTTGCGGCGCGGTCATGGACACCACAGGTGGGCAATCCATCAGCGGTTCGCAGTTTTCATCTAACAGGCCGACGTACTGCCCCTGGTCGGCCACTACTTGAGTGCGGTGCAGTCGGTAAGAATCCCAATCTACCGCCATGGATCAAGTACTCCTATCTGCCACTCAAGCGTGGCCCCGGTAGGCAGACGGTAGGTGCGTTTCTGCCCGGCGGGCACACCCTCGGGGTAAGCACCACTCATTTGCTTCCTAAGTGCGAAATCTGGTGTGCCGTCCTTAGTAGTTACGAAACCGGCCTGAGCCATCGAGAGAGACACAACGCGTTCCCCGTTTGCTTGTGGGAGGGGGAAACGTGCCCCGGAGGGGAGGTAAACGGTTCCGGTAGCCCCTCCCCACCTGATTTGTGGCCATACTGTAAGGTCGCCCCAATTGGTCACTGTGACGGTACCCGTGGCGGACTGCCAATCCGTCCACCACCCGCACCTATCTGCCACCAACGGCACCTGCACATCGCGCACAAAACCGCCAGACGTCGGGTCCTCCTCCGGCGGCGAAATCGGCCCAGACAAGCGCACCTGAGCCGACAACGCATGAGAAGGCGACTCCACCACCAGCGTGCCCGGCCGTGTGCGCGAAAAACCAGAACGGAACTTCGCCCACACCGCATCTACCTGAGCCCCACTATCCCCACGCACCAGCACCGTAAGCGTGCCAGTCATCGGCGTCGGTTGGAAAGAATCAAGCGACTGACCAACATCACCCACGCGGGCAACAGTAACGTCATCACCATCACCCACCAGGCCATCAATGCCACCGGACTTAATGCCGGCCAGCCACTTATCACCCATAAGCACCCACTCGTGCCCATCAGGCGCGTAGTACCGAATCTTGTACCGATTCACCTACAACTCCTTCCCTAAATCCTGGCTTCCGCAAAGCGGTTACCGTCAGCCGTCGACAACGGGCGCGTCGACAAAGACAACAGCAGCTTGTTAATCCCGCCAACAGCGGCGGCTAGCTGTTTACCTGTCTCTGAGTTCGCTCCCTTGTCGTTGCGCGTCAACGTGACAAGCTCCTCCAGGTGCTTGTTGGTGTCGCTGATAATTCCCATCTGCTCCACATGTGCCTTATTGGCCCGGTCCTGCTCCACCTTCGACGCCTGCTCAAGTGCCTTAATCACACCTTCGCTCTGTGCCGTCGCCAGTTCCTGCTGCAGCTTCGCGTACTCAAGGTTCGACTCCAACACGTCCTTCTTAGTGATGTAGTCGACCTCGTTCTGGGCCTTGAGCATGTCTAGGGCCAACTGGTCACGGTCAATCTTTCGCTGCAGCTCAGCCGTCTGGTCCTCCGAGTCGCGCTTGAGCTTGTCAATACGGCCAGCAATGCCGTACTGCAAAGACCCAATCGTGGCCTCAGTGAACTGTGCGCCGAGCTCAGCGCCAGCCGTTGCCATTTCTGTGCCGTACTGGCCAGACAAAGCGCCGCCGGCAATACCCAAGGCAGCGCCGCCGGCGGAACCAAGAACAATGCCAGCCTTCGAACCGGCGTCAAGGTTCTTCCAGGCCTCACCCATCTCCTTCTTGTTCTGATGGATGTCAATACTGCCCTGAACCGTGTCCTTCAACCCACCCAGGGCCAAACCAGCACCGGCCAAAGCGCCCACCGGGCCACCGACCGCAAAACCGGCAATACCAGCAAGAACGCCACCGATAATCTTTCCGATACCACCAGTGACCTTGCCGACACCACCAAAGCCGCGTGCCGCGCCACTAGCCTGATTGGCTGTCATGCCATAAAGGTTCGCGGCCTGCTGTTGCAGCTGCTGCGTCTGCAGCGTCAACATCTCCGCCGCCGCCGTCTGCGTCAGCGTTGCCTGGGCAACTTCGAGCTGCGCCAAAGCCTGCTGGCGAGTTGCTTCAAACTCGTCCAGCGCGGCCTGGGCACGAGCAACCTTGACGCCCCACTCAGCTGCCTTAACCTCAGCTGTGTTCTCCGCAACGGACTCCGCGACCTCCTCGACCGCGAAAATGCCGGTCGTTCGGAAACGATCCATCGCGCCTGACATTGCTTCAATCGAGGTGGAGCCCATACGGGCTGCAGCGTCGCGGGCATCCTCCAGCTCAGCCTCAGCCTGCGCCACAGACAACGTTCCACGGGCGCGAGCCCGGGCAACATCATGCTCACGCACCTGCAACTCAGCCATTGAACGCAAGCGCTCAATAGCGTTAGTCTGCTGCTGCATCTCCAGCTTCGAGACTTCCTGACGCGTGCGCTCAACAATTTCAGCCAAGCGCTCCATCTCATCAAAGAAACCAGAAAGCGACATGAACCCCTTGGAGACGGATTCAAAGATGGACTCAGCCATATCGCCCGCCGCCTTGTAGCGTGCAGCGGCAACAGCGCGCTCCGCCGCAACCAAACGGTCAGACTGGTCAGCAGTCTGCTCCCTAGCCTCAGCCAGGGCGTCCTCCGCCTTATTGACCTTCTTCTGAGCCGCCGCAACAGCCTTAGCGTTCTTGTCCTTCGACTTCTCCAAAGCCTCATCCACGTCCTCGCGGGCGCGGGCCAGCCTCTTCTCCGCATCAGCAATCTTGTCAGGCTTGCCATTCTTGCGGGCCTTCGCCAGGTTTTCCTCAGCGTCAGCAAGCTTGCGCTTCTGCGCCGTGGTCAACCCGCCGCCTTCCTTCTCAACCTCAGCAAGTTCCTTCTTCGCCTCAGCCAGGGCTTCCTCGCGCTCCACTACCTCGTCGTTCTCGTCGGCAATGGCGCGGCGCGTATCCAACAGGCCCTGCTCAGCATCACGCACAATCTCAGCACTAGCCAAGTAGTCCCCGCCGAAATGACGACCGTACGAAGCGGCTTGTAGCTGTGCAGCGTCCGCCTGCCCCACGAACTTGTTCACCGCCGAGTCGAACTGTGCAGTAACCCTAGGCAGCACATCCAGGGAACGCTCATAGGCGACCGTTTCCATCGGGCTAAGAATGCGTTCATCCTTGCCGGACATGTTGATGGCGATTCGGCCATCCTTCATAATGCCGCCACGGTCGTGAATGCGTGTGCGCTTCTGGAACTCCAGCGCCATGTCATAGTATTCCTGGGCTTTACCCCAAGAAACTGTCTTACCCGACTTAGTGGTGTAGCCGTCTACTGACGTGGACTCAATGTCACCGGACTCAAGGTCCTGAATATCCGCACTGAGCTCAACACCCAAAGGCAGGTGAGCGTGCTCCGCATACTGGGGGTGTGCAGCACCAGCAGCAGCACCGCCAATCTTGCCCTGGCCACCAGCACCGCCGCCCATCTCAACGTTGACGGAATGACCGTCCCCAAAGTGGATGGTTCCCGAGGTGTGGCCACCACCAGGCCCGCCGTTGTACCAGCCGATAGCGTAGCGTGCGCCACTTCCAAGGCCCGGCTTGAAGCCAATAGAAGCAAGCTGCCCGCTCTCATTTGCGGTGGACATGAACCGGCCACGGTCAGCCGGCTGGCCCACCGCGAACAGTGCGCCCTGGCCCTGCGTAGAGGAACAGTCACCCCAGTTGGAGCCGCCGAAGACGTAAGGCGCGCCCTGCAGTGAGCGGCTTGCTTGCTGCCCATTGACCCGCTCACCCTTGAAGTAGCGCAAAAGCTGGTCCGGTGACACACCGCCATCTGCCATATACCTAGCAGACGTAGGGGCCACCGACGACCCATCACGACGAATCTGATTTCCGCCAGCGTCCACCAGGCCAAGACCGAAGATGCTCGCGGTCTCCGCCAGAATCTGGGTAGAACGCTTCCGCTTCGACGGAGCGTGAGGAATAAAGCTCTCGCCTTGTGTTTCATCCTCAGCCCAAGTAATCCACCTACCACCAGCTGCGATTTGTGCCGGTTGCTGGGACATGCGTCCCGCGCCACCAGCTGCAAGGAAACGGTGAGAGCCGTAATTGATCAGACCGTCAGCGGCGGCGTCTCGACGGCGGGTGAAAATGTTGATGACCTTATCTTTAAGGCCCTGCAACATGCGGCTAACCGAGTTAATGCCCTGCTTTGCAGGCTCAGCATTGACGTCAATAGTCGGCTTGGTCTTCTGTTTATTGAGGTCTGCCAGCTTAACCTTCGAGTCCTCAACACCAGCGTCAAGCAGCATCTTGTCCAGGTCGGCAGTTGGGGTAGATACCTCGCGTGCCAGCGCCTGCAGCTCACCAATAGAGACGTCCTTGCCCTGCAGCAACTTGTCAATCGTCAGGTCAGCCTCAGGGGAAACCTCCAGCTCGTCCAGTTCGCGGCCAAGCTGCTTAGCTTCATCCGCGCCCAGAGCGAACATAGTGGTGTCAAGACCAGCCGTAGCCTCAGCGTGAAGCCCCTCAATCTCCTTAACCTTCTCGCCAAGATTATCGAGTTCATCCGCATCTACATCGGCAGTAGCCGTAATCTCGAAGTTTCCGTTATCAAGATACTCAACCTTATAGCCAATATCCTCAAGGACGGCAGCAACAGCCGGGTCGGGTGGCGTGATTTGGACAGACTTGCCCTCTTCAAGATGCGAAAGACCAGCCTCTAGAGCGGCTACCTGCTGCTCGGCAGTATCAGCGCCCTTAAGCTCCAGCGGCAAGCCCATGAGCTCACGGGTCAAGCCGTAAGACTCCATCAGCTTCTGGAACTGGTCATCAGTCAGTCCCAGGGCTTCCTGCAGGGCGGTGAGATTATCAGCCTGCTGGTCGAAAATCTCATCTACGGAAACACCGTTAGAAGCCGCCTCCAGCATTGTGCGTGCAATGCCGGAGATAGTGTTGACGGCTTCTTTACCGGCCTCAGTCGTGGCGTCGATGGTGCCATCCGGGTCAAGCTCAACCGGGCCCAACTCGGACAGCTTTCCAGCCATCTCCGAAACGGCCTCAGTCGTCTCCTGAACGTCCTCAACCAACTTCGCCTGCGCCTCATCCTGTGACAACGCCCCACCAGTGAGTTTCTCCATGATGTCGGACAGGGCCGCGAGTTTGTCCTGTGCCGACGACGTTTCATCAGCAAGGACCCCCATACCCTCAGAGATGCCGGCAATGGTTGGGTCGAGATTACGCGCAGCGTCGATAGACTGCTGGATATTGTCTCGCGCTTCGGCAAGCTTGTCAGCTGCCATCTGCGAGGCGTCTCCGCCCTGGCGCAGTGAGGAAATGAGGTTGTCATACTCAGGGCCTCCCTCAGCGACAACCCGGTTAAGGTCCTCCATCGGGATTTTAAGGTCGCCGGCGGATTTCTCAATCGCCTCATACGCGTCCTTAGCCTGGTTGACCTCGTTGGCGTATGCGCGCCAATCGGCTGACCAGTGGCCCTGCTGCCACCACGACAGATCCGGGGCGGAGATGGTGTTAAACCAGCCCGAGTACTCCTGTGCAAACGTCTTCATTTGCACAAGGTCCTTGTTCACAATGGCGGCGGCGTCACTCAACTGAGCAGAAGACAAAGCTGTGCTTGTGCCGGCCAACGACACGTTCAACTGGTCCTGGGCAGTAGCCGCCTCACGCGTCGCCTTCGCGTACGCGTCCTGAACAATCTTCGCCTTGCTGTTTGCCGAAGCAACAGCGCCAACAGCCGCCGTGGCACCCATGAATGCCAGGCCCCACGGACCACCAAACAACGACATGACACTACCAGCGGCAGATTTCAGGCCCGTAAACGCAGCCGCGCCAACACCCTTGACGGTGCCGGACATCTTCTTAACCGCCCCGGATACGCTACGCGTGGAATGCCCAACGCTAGCGTCCATTTCTGCCATAGCGTTCGACGCGCTACTAGCAAGAGACTGCGCCGGCCCTGCCGCCTGGTCATATGCGCGGGCCATGGCGGCAACGACCTTATTGTTCGACGTGGCGGCATACTGGATAGTAGCGCCAAACGTCGAAATCTCCCGGCCAGTGGCCTCATAGTAGGACTTGAGGTCCTTAACGCCCTCCCCCATCGTCTTCAAAGAAGAAACGTGAGGGTTCACAGCCCCGGTAATCTTGCTAATCAGGTTCGGGATGGTCTTGAAACCAGCCCACGCGCCCACGGCAGCCGTGACCAGAGCAGGGTGATTAGACAGGAAATCAGCAACTGAGCCCAAAGGCCCCGCTAAAGACTCCAGTGCAGAACCAGTGAGAGTTAGGACGTTTGCAAAGTTCTTCCACAGGCCCAATCCCAGTGAAGCAGACGCCTGGCCAAACGTCTGAACCAAGCTACCAATGACCGGAAGAAGCTTCTGCCCAGTCGACCACAACTGTGAAAACGCTGTTTGTGTTGCACTTAAGACAGTCTGCAGCTGTGCGTTCTTGCTCAACGCCGCAATCTCAGAACCAAAATCCTTAATCGCGGGGACAGCACGGTTCTGCAGCCAAGCGCCGAAACTATCCATGACAGGCCCGAGGCGTTCATCCAGCCCGTCCAGCGCCTTAGTGACAGCGCCAAACCCATCTTTAGACAGGTCAAAGAACGGGTCGAGGACAGTCGCGCCGACACGTCCAGCGGCAGCACCCATGTTGGCGACAGCGCCGGAGAACGTGTCACCCATCTCAAGGGCGGCACCACCCATACCCTCACGCATGGCCTTCTCGAACGTGGCGAAATCCACTTCGCCAGCGGATACCATGTCAGAGACCTCAGCCGAGGTGACCCCAAGCTCCTTAGACAGCAGCTGCAGCACCGGGATACCCGAGGACATGAGCTGCAGCATGTCATCGCCCTGGAGCTTGCCACGCGCCGCAACGGAGCCGAAAATAAGGCCCACGTCTTCCATGGAGCGACCGGCAATAGCCGCGGTATCACCCACGGTTTTCAAAGTTTGCTCGAGCTGCTGCCCCGGCTCGATACCAGCAGCAACCATCTGCGCCGACACACTCGCTGCTTCGCCAAGACCATGAGCAGTACCCTTAACCGCGGCCAAGGCGTTATCCATGATGCCGGAGACTTGCTGCGCCGAGCTACCCAGACCAGACAGCTTCGACTGTGCACCTTCAATGGCCTGCAGGCGCCCGAAGCCCTTAGTCAGTCCAGCGGCGATAAAGCCTCCCGCGGTCGTGCCGATACCGATGGCGGAGGCTTTCAGAGTCTTGTTGATGCCGCTGGAGAGCTTCGCGCCCATAGTCTTGCCGGATTTCTCCGCGACTGGGCTTGTCGCGCCCAGCGCCTCGGCAATACCGGGGGAGATTTTGGAGACTTCTGGGACGATGGAGATATACCCGACGCCAAGCTCGGCCATGACTAACCTGCCTTCTTACGTTGCTACTTTTGTTCTTTAGCCCTCACCGCAGCCCTAATTTCGGCAGCAGATTTCTTGCGTCCTCGACGCTTTTCCTTTTGCTTCTCCGCCGCCTTCTCTTTGCCCTCCGTGTCCTTCAGTTGGGTTAGGACACCAGATAGGAGGCCCTGCTCAGGAAGGTTCTCCACCGGGACGTGATTCAGCAGCAGTAGAGTGTTCTGCAAGGAATCATGCACAGCACCCAGCATCTGCACCTGTGGCGTCATCCACGTCTCCAGGCGTGCCCGCTCAGGGTGCAGCGTGCGCCGGAAATTAGACGTGAGCGGCAAGTGCATAATCACACCGCGCAAATCTGCCCAGGTATACGTGACACCAAGCTGTGACCATGGCATACCGCGCTCAAAAAGATCGGCGCGTAAAGCGTCGAGTAGGCCCTCTTTTTCGGTTATGAATCGGTAGAGGGCGAGGATTCCCCCACCTTCATCCCAGATTCCTTCTGCCAGTACTCGTCGATTTCGGTGAGCTGGCGCGCCCACAGCGCAGAGATAGCGGCCTTCTCCTGCTTCTCGGTTGCGAAGTTCAGGAGCAGGGTGCGTAGAGCCTCAGCCCCATTGGTGTGAGCCTTAGGATTCTTCTCCAATGCCTTGTTAATCGCGTCAACTCGCTTCGGCGGGAAACAGTCCAGCGGCGGGAGGCTAAGCGTGACAGTGCCTTCCCCATCAGCGGAGGGGATGACTACCTCAATGTTGTCGAAAGTGGTGGATACGGTGAATGCCATGGTTGGACCAAGCCTTTCAATACGTGGGGGACCGGGCCGAAAATAAGAATTGAGCCCACCCGGAAAATCAAGGGCAGGCCCGGTCCAAGGGGAAAAAATTCCCTCGATTAACCGGATGAGAAATGGGAGCAGAAATGCGTAACCCCTGCTGCTCCTCCCAGGGGAATCAGTGACTAGCCCTCAGAGCTAGCCGGATTACCGGCATCAGCCGGAGTACCGTCGTCGCGGTACTCAGTGACATACGCGTACTTGGTGTCAGGGTTGGTGCCCTTGAACGCGGTGATAGTCAGGTTGTACTTGGTGGATGCGGAGTGAACGTCAGCTGTCTTCTCCACACTGGTGATACGACCACGCTCAATCACATAGGTCTTTGCCTTCTCGCCGTACACGGCCTTAAGCACGTGGGAGAGAATCGGCAAGCGCTCCGAGGTGTGGTAGATGGTGGTCTTCTTGCCATCAGCCTTAGTGGCCTCCTTGGTCTCAACGTTCGCTGCGCCAAAGAGGGACTCGATGACTGCGGCGTTGTCTTCCTCCAGGAGCGTGATGGTCACAGTCTCGGAGTAGGAGGTCTGCAGGTCTACCCAGTCCTCACCACCAAACATCTTCTCGGTGTTGGACTCGCGCTGCGGGTTGACGTTGAAGCCGTCCTCACCGACTGCGCCATGGTCCTTGAAAGCAGCTTCAAGCTTCTCAGTGGCGGACGTCGGCAGCTTGGTGCCCAGCGGGGCGTTGAAGTAGACGCCGCCATCAATCGGGGGCGCGCCAACGAATGCATTGTTGATATTGACAGCCATCTGTCAGTTCTTCCTTTCAGAATCGTGGACCGGGCCTGAAAGAAAAAGGTCAGCAACACCTACTGGGTGTGCTTAATCTGCAACTGTGCAGTGAATTGGAATCGGGAAAATCTACGGTCTGGGTCGTCGTAGCGCGTGAGATTGTCATCCACAGAAGCCCAGGTGACCTGGTTGCTTCGGAATCTTCGCCACGCTTCCCAGGCATCATCGGCTAGCTGTTCAGCAGCCGTTTCTGTGGGGGCGTAGCACTCCACCAGGAAGCGCGGAGCTTTGGTTGCCCAAGTGTCTGCCCCTCCCCCAATCCGGGAAACAATGACAAAGCGTTGCGGCTCGGGGTCAGGCATCCGTGTGGATACTCGCACCTCTAAGGCGTCTTTGAGCATTTTGACGGCAATAGCCTGTGTTGAAATACCCATCAGCCCAGCACCCTCACCATGACGTTCTCACGATGGTCGCGGTGCTTGGCAGACCAGGTATCGGCGTACACAATGCCGCGAAAGCGGGATTTACCTTGCTGAGTGGAGAGCACAAACCCATCACCGCACCTGGCGGCAATGTCTTCCCCATGCTCAATGACGAGGCGTTTAGCCACGCTCCCGCGCAAAAGCTCTTGAAGCCCGGCGCGGTTAGGTCGGTATTTCATCAGCGTCACACCACCTAACGTGAACCCAGCCAACAGGACTGTAAGCGGCCTTAATCTTTGTTTGGGCTTCATCAGCGAAGCAGATTAGCGACCCCCCATCAAACGACAGGGACGAGGTATGCACTTTGTCCACGTCGCCGCTAGGGCGTTCCACCCACAGCCAACTATTCGATGCCGGCAAGATTAACCACCTCCAAACCCGGTGACCACCCAAACGGGTTGTGCTCATAGTTCTCCGGCTCGCCAACGACTTCAAGGACGTCGCCCCGCTCAGGGAGGCGAACCGCATCACCTACAAGAAAAGCCCCCGTAGGGGCGTACATCTCGATTTTCACGGTGCGCCGCTCATGCCCGGCAAGCTTCGGCTCATCGGACTGTGGCACTGCCCAGCCCGCCACCAGGACCGGCTCAGCAGCCTCCACATCCTCAACGACGTCATTCCCCAGCTCGTCAACAGTCCCCACCCTCTCGCGGCGGATACGGACCACTGAATACCGAAGCGAAACATCGAGAGCCATCACCAACTCACCGCCTCAACAGTGCGCATGCCACGAGACCGGTTCAGCTCATCATCCAGTGCCTTATCCAGCATCTCCCGCTCCGCACGAGTAAGAAACATATTGCCCTCACTGTTACGAAACGAAGATGACTGCGAGAAAGCACCAGCGGTTTGTGACAAAGATTCCACATGGTCAGTGTTCTCCGACAAAAGCGCACGCTTCGCCATCGAACACACGATAATCCGCAGAACAGCAGAAAGCTTCTCTGACGGCTTATCCGGCAGGTCATACATGGCCTGCAGCCATACCGACGCATCCTCGAGAACGGCGTCCGCCTGGTCCCCATCGGGGGCAAGCGACCACCGTGCGCGCAGGTCGTCACCAGTTGCAAACGCCGCCATGACTACTGCGCCAGACCGGAAATCTTCACCGCGGAGAACGGATCAGTAACACCGAAAGCCATAGACGCCCACGTGTAGAAGCGAGTCAGCTGACGGCCCTTGATGTACTCGTTATCAGTAGAAATCGGGTCCTCAACACCCATAACGCCGATAGCGCCGCGCTGCAGCAGCAGGCCCTCACCCTCACCAAGAGAATCAGCGTTAGAGATAAGGAGCTCCACCCCGAGAGTGCCCAGCACGTCACGCCAGTTCTTCACGCCGAGAATGGTGCGCAGATTCTTCGCATCACGCGGCTTCAGCACCAGGGTGTCCGGGCTGTAGCCAAGCTTGGTTTCCTCAATCTTGAGCTTGGCTTCCTCAATGTCGTCGATGAGCTTTCCCTCACCGGTCAGCGCAGTCTTATTGGATGCGGTGACCTTACCGGCCGCAGCCCAACCAGAAGACTCGAGCTTCAACGCACCTTCAAGGTTAGAAAGCACGTCGTCGATGACAGCAACGGCACGATTGTCGATGTCCTTGACCATCGTGTTAGCCACGCGGGCCGCACCACGCTGGAGGATGATCGGGTCGTTGCGCTTCTCTGCCTCACGGGTCAGGTCGTAGTAGCCACCGGTCTTAACGACGGGGTCAACCATCGGCTTGCCCTGGCTAGTGGAGAACGCGGGGAACTCCGCTCCAGGGGCAATAACGCCCGGCTTCTCCGCCACGGTCGCCACATTAGCCTCGAGGCGGTCATACATGATGGCGCCGCCGTCAGCCCCGGTGGAGGTAAACAGGAACTGGGAGACCAGGTTCGCCTGCGTCAGCTGCGCGATGTAGTTGGAAAGGCGCGTCGGTTCCTTGACGAACATCGACGCGGTGATGTTGCCGTCCTCAGACACATGGGCCGGGGACAGCGGGAAAGTGAAATCAGCCATTCTTCTTCCTCTTCCTTACTTCAGCGCCACAATGACGCGGTTATTAGCGGCAGCGGAAACGGCGATACCTACAGCGGGCGCGGCCTCCCCTGCCTTCGCGGCCTTACCGGATGCTGCAGCAGCTACAAGGTCGCCCGCGGCGATAGCGCCGCTGGCCTCAACCTCCACGATGTGGCCGGAGCGGTACACCATGACGTAGCCGTCCTTTGCAACATCGGTGGCCGGCACGCCGAATACCTCAGCATTAGCCGCCGCGGGCTTTACGACGGGGTTGCGGCCATCAATGTCGCCGGCAATCTGGACAAAATTGCCCGCCTTAAGATCCGCCTGCGCCTTCACAGTCGGATTCTGGGCGGGGCTGTAATGAACAACAGTGGACATTACAAAAATCCCTCCTAACTAGGGGTTTAATTGGACTGGGTAAATCGGCCAGTAACCGGCCATGAGGACGGGAACGAGAAATCCGGCGCATCCTCACGCGATGAGGCACCAGGCTTCAAGTCCTCAATCGGATAGTCAGACGGCGGGGCGGCACGCTTCGCGGCCTGCGCCTGCAGCTCGCCAAGACGTTTCGCATTGTCGTCGAACTTTTCAGGGTCAGCGCCCAGCAAGTCCGCGTTCTCCGCCGCGATTCCGTACTTGGACAGTGCCTGCGACCGTGCCAGCTCAACCTGATATTGGGTTGCTTTTGCGCGCTCAGCCTCCAGGGCCTCCTGTACGCGCTGGAGCTCGGTCTTCTCCGCGTCCTGAATCTCGCGGTACTTCTCCGCATCAGCGCGCAGCTCGTTGCGCTCGGTGCGGTAGCGTGCGCTTTCCTTCCGGAGCTTCTCTAGCTCCTGTTGGTAGGACTCCACGCTACGTTCCGACTTCGAACCGGTAGCCTCCTGGGCCTCGGCCTTGTTAGCCACCTCGGCGGCGTTCTGGTCGTCGGTGGTGGCGGTAGTTTCTTCTGCCATCGCTAACCTCCTGGGTTATTCGGGGTGGGCATGAAAAATCCCCCGGCCACCACCAATGCGTGTGTGGTGCGGGGGTCGTGCGCTAAAGAGGAATCGAACCTCAACATGCCACCAGGTAGCGCTAATTATCGGAGAACGGGGAGTATCGGGTTGCGTCAATCTTGCCGGCGGCGATTGCATCAGACCAGCGCCTAAACTGCCCCGGCGCGGGTTTCCCGTCGGACCACGTGTGTTTCTGCCACAGCTCAGACAGCTTCTCTGCCTCCTCCTGCCCTTGCCAGGGCTCGCCTTCAACAACGAGCACGGGGATGCAGTCGCACCCGTCGTGGTAGCGTCTGCCGTCCTTGCGAGTAATAACGGTGTCCTCTTGGTACACGGCGCCGCGGGATGCCAGCATCGTGCAGAACGCGCAGGACTCACGCCCCGACAACACTCGCGCATACCCAACGTGTGCCGGAGCCCCGGAATTTAGGAACTTCGCGGACCCGTTATGCGCAGCGTCCGCAACAGCATTCCGTCCCGCGGCAACCACATGCCGTGCCAAACGGCGCCCAAGCTCCCCCGCCACACGAATCTTCACCGCATCATCAACCCGATTAGTCACGTCAGGTTTGACTGCTTGCTGGACCATCTTCTTTGAAGCTTCGTCCAGCATCATCACCCGCAAGTGCGTCGAATCTGGGGAGAGCCTAGCGACTTGCGAGATTGCATCGAACAGTGCTTTGCGCGGGTATGGCTCTAATGGCTCCGGGGTAATGACTACCCCAGCTGCTGCTGCTTGTCGCCCCAGCTCGAGAACGTGGGCACGCCGCGCCCTGCGCCGAAGGCGCAGCACCCGCGGATAAATGAGGTCAACGAGCTCGTTTACCTGCTCCACGGTGACCGGTACGCCACGCGCCGAAATGACCTTACTAACGAGCCGCGAAACACTATTGGCGAGCGATGCGTCATTCTTATGGATGTACTCAAGAGTCACCAGCCATCACCACCTACAGATGCAGGCCGCGCAGCGCCTCATCCTCATCAACTATCCCCCCGCCGATAAACGGGTTGGTCTTCGCCGCTGTGCGGGCGCGCTCCACGCGCTCCTTCGTCCACCCAGGAATATCCGACCACAGTTCTTCTGGCGGGATACCCAGCATCGTAGTCAGCTTCCCGAGCCCGTCCACGGTCTGCGCAAACGACCTAGATGACGTTTCCTCCCAAGTCACTTCGGCTTCAAAGTCGGAAGCGCCTTCCTCATCATCCACCGCATGGGAACACAGCCGCAGCAACTGCTCATGCGACTCTCCCAGCGAGGCCTGAATCTCCGACGCCTGCCTATCCTTCGACGTCTCAAGTGCTGCCAGACCATCCGCCGAGATATTACTAATCGCGTTCGCACCCAACGACTGGGCAGGAACCTGCGCCAGGGCGGCGAAGTCCCTCACCGACGCCTGCCGCGACTCAATATAGCGCGACAAGTCCGTCTCGTCGTACTGGCCAACCTTCACATCTGGGTCATCAAAGAATTGCGTATCCGCGACTGACTGCCGGAAGGCTTGCATCTCATCGGCAGGCATCCACCCAATCACGTAACGCTGCTTAAACGCCGCGAAATGCTGAGCCACGCCCTGCTCGTAGTTCGTCCGGTTAATCCGGTCCTGCAACCCAATGAGATGCTCAACGATGCCGCGGCGCTCTTCCCCCTCAGCAAGCATCCGGTCCTGGTAGCGCACGATAGGAACCGCGCCCATGTTATGCGGGCGAGCCTCCTGGAACACCAGGTTCGCCGGCGAGTAGTAGGTCTTATCGAGCCAACCATCCACAGTCATGGGCGCGTGCTCAATACCGAACCAGTACACGTTCTCTTCATCAAAGAGACGCATATGCCGGTCGCCAATCTCGAGCGCTAGCATCGGAAATTCATCCGTCGATGCCAGTCCTGGCAAGCCCAACGAGTCTGAATAGAACGCGACCATACGTCGCGGCGAGTGCACACCAATACGCAGAGCCCCGCCGCTAGCCGGCATCACCGACGCGTACGACGTCCCATAGGTCAATGCCGCCCGATGCAGTCCGGTCTGCCGCGCCGACATCTTGTTACGCTGCCACCACGACCACGCCCGCGCCTGGTCACCATCCGCCGAGTAGAAACCATCCACCTTCAACGACTGCGAATAGGTATCCACGACTAGGGCAATGAAGGGGGCGACCGACATGCGGGCTAGTTCCGCGTGCTGTGCACGATTCTTCGAATTCAGCGTGGCACCAACACGCGCTGAAGCCATCTCGCTGTCCCACGGCACCATGTACTCGTGGATATTGTCGAAAACGCGGCGTTCGGCCACGTGCGTCGCTAAAAGCTCACGCGCTGCGCGCTCAACTTGGTTCTTCCTCAACGCCCAGCCTCCTTCCGCCGCTACCGGCTACTAGATGAAAAATGCTTTACCTGTGCGCTGCCTCTTCTTTGACAGCCCGCCGCGCTCCCGAGCTAGGCGCCACACCATGCGCGCACCAATCATGCACACACACGCGTCAATCTTCTTCGACGACTTCCGCGACTCCTTACGCACCGTGATGCCATACCGCCCCTCATGCCGGCGAGCATTCAGCACGTGCTCAGTCAGCAGCGGGTTACCGTCATGGGTAAACGAGTGCTGCATAATCTCAGCCTCAGCGAGCTCCGCAGCTGTCGTGAACTGGAAATCCTTACCGCGCATATCCCACGCGATAGGCTCCGGCTGCTGTGCGCCCCTCGAGGTCGCCCACAGCTCCAACTGGTCACGGTACCGCTCCGGCCACGCCACCTTCGTAAACGATTCCCACTCACGCACATCCGCATAGAAACCAATGACGTTCCACGTGGCGAAGGCGAAGTCAACGCGGTCGTCGACCGCCTGCACATCCACCATCGGCTTATCCTCCGCCGTCGGCGCCGTAGGCTCCCACACACCAATGGTGAAAATGTGCCCGTCGTCCATGCGGCACCCAATCAGCGCCGTATGGTCATTAGACAACGAACCGTCAAAGAACATCACGATGTCCTCGCCTGGCTCCACACGAATATCGGGCCTGGCCATCTGCGCCCAATCCTGCGGATCACACCACGAATCAGACGACGCCACCGGCCAATTCAAATACTTACGCTTTGAATCATCCACGCGTGCCGACGGTGACCAAATACGGGTCATAATCGCGTCAATATCCGACCAAGGACAATCCTCGTACACCCACTCAAGCGCCGATCGCAGCGAATCAGCATCACCCAACTCAGTGTCATGCGGGGCTTGCCGCGCATCGTAAAGAATCCGCGACTCGTTCTTAGACCGCCCGGACTCCTGCATCACCCAGTCATTAAACGTGGACTCACCAGCCGAGTTAATCCCCGGCTTCCACGCATTCAACGTCTCCAACATGCGTGAGCCCGACTTTGACAGGTTATCCAGCAGTGTGGCGTGTAACTCCGCCCCGCCGTTCGATGGGGTCCAGTGTTCCAGCTCGTCGGCAATGACACACGTTGACTCCGCGCCTTCCGCAGTAGTCGCGGACGACGTGATGACTTCAAGTTTGCCCTCCGGCTGCACAAAAATCTGTGTCTTGCCAACGTCCAGGTCATAGTCGCGGTGCAGCGCTGGAGCGTTCGCAGGTGACGCCATAGCGCGCACCATGCGCATCGTGTTCTCCGTCTGGTCCAGCGAGACCGCAGCAATCTGCACCCACGGCATCGACACCGGCTTACCAACCGCTCCACCAGGCACAGACGAATCCCAATGGTCGAATCGCACCGGCGCCAAAAGCTCAATCAACGCCATCACAGCCGCAAACGGTGACTTGCCTGAGCCCTTCGCCAACCGGCGGGCCCCATGGTGAAACAGCCAACGCCCATTCTCATCAAGGGCATAAAACCACAAGACGAAACGCGCCTGCTCACGGGTAAACTGCCATGCTTTACCCGCCCGAATACCGTTCGGGTGCCGCAGATACTTCGCAGCCCACGCCAAAGCCTCATAGCCCAGCGTGTACTTCGGTAGGCCCTCGGGCAATGTCGCCAACCGCTCCTGCGGAGCAACCTCACCCATAAGGCCACCTCCTACTTAAACATCTCCTTGTACTGAGACATCACCGACGACGCTTCATCATCCACGGAATCAGCATCAGCGGCCTGGAGCTCAACACGAAGACGACGGCGCTCCCCCTCCGTCGTCATCAACGACGCCGCGGCACGATTAAACTCGCCCAGCATCGACGCCTTAACCCCTTCGCCGCTATTAAGCTCCTGGCTCATAACCTCAGCCAGCAGGCGAGCGGTCTGCCAATCAGACGGCTCATAGAACCGCGCCTGCCCCGACTGCTTCAACGACCGGAACCAGTCTTTCATCAACGGGTGCCACGACGGCGACACCCGCGGCGCCTTCGGCGCAGGGCGCGGCGTGTCATCCTTCACGACAGTCAACTTTGGCTGCGACTCATCTGGCTTATTGCGGCGCCTACGCTGGTCGCTCCTCTTCGGCGGTGGACCGGGCATCTCCCATCACTTCCTTCAAACTCGCCGGCTCACCGCATCGGATGAACCGGCCATACGAATATTTCTCAATGCTGCCGTCGCCTATGCTCCGGCGAATACCTCGAGCTTCCGCCGCCTCCACGAATACATGCAGGCCACGGCCACTAACAGAGCGCTCCGCGTAAACAATGGGCTCAGCAATTGCATCAACGACTCCACGCGCCCACGGTTTCAACACTCCGTCATCGAGCGCGTTATCCAGGTCGTAGCAGCCAAGCCCTCCGCCGAGCATGACTCCGAATCCATCCCCGGCGCCGCGCTGCACTTCGGGAAACGAAGACCAGGTGTTGGAGTTCGTGGATGACGCCGGCGCGCCTATAGGCGTGACGGGGCGCTTGCCATCAGCCCGCACCCAACGACGACCGTCGGTCATGGCCGCGGGGATAGGTTGCTGCCGGCGTCTACGTGACACAGCCTGACGGCACCGCGCCGAACACGTACGGCGTGCCGGGCCCTTCAACTTCTGCGCCACATCACGGCCACAATTCAAACACTGCACACTGACCATTTTACCCGCTGACCTGCACTTTGTCACAAGTAGACGACATAAAATAAGCAATGCCATTAAAGCACCCATAGCGCCGCAGGACATGAAAAAAGCCCCCAGCAGGCACCCAGCCGATAGGCAGCCACACAACCCCCGCGACGGGCACGCCACGCCAGCCAGGGCAAATCCTGCAACCCGTACAGCTTGCCTCAGCCTATCCCTTCGGCGCTTTCGGCGCAGCCAAGCGCGAGTCCTCCCCCACCCCTCTGCGGCTCATCGTACACCAGGATGCGGCGCTACGGGCAGCCTTCGGCGGGCCTGCTTCACGGCTCGGGCCTGGCGGGCCTCCTCTTGTGATTTCTCGCGGTGGCAGTCGGCGCATAGTGTTTGGAGGTTGTTGAGGTCGTGCGTGCCGCCTCGTGCAACGTTTAGGATGTGGTCAACTTCCAGGCGCTCGGTGCTGCCGCATTGAACGCATTGGTTACCGTCGCGGGTGCGGGCGGCTTTGCGTAGGTGGTGTGGTGCACCGCGGGATGGGTTAGCCCACATTCTCCACCTCCCTCTTTTTTGTGCCCTACTCCGGTCATGATCCGGTGGCCTCGCCTCTCTGGCGTGTTGACTTCGAAAACCCACGCAGCATGGACGGATGAGAGGTAGGCGGCAGGGCTTGGTGTGCCCCTGGCGGTTAGACTCAAAATAACTGTTGGGGTTCAGGAATGTGCCGGGGGCGTAAAACGACGAAAACCCCAGCTTCTGCCGGGGTATAAGAAGTCGTCGCGTCGATTATATCACGAAGCGTGACAGACTAAGTTACGCTGCCGAAAAATACCTAGAATGCGACTGTCGCAAGTGTTCTTCACTCTCGCTTGCAACCGCGACAATTTCGAGGTCAGGGTCGGCATTGACTCTATCCAGCTCAAGACGCTTCAGCGTAGCCTCAACCAGCGATTCGTATTCAAAAATATCCAGGTTCCCTGACCTACGGTGGTACTTAATGAGGTATGACGACATTCATTACTCCAGTCCGATCTCAACCAGTTGTTCTCTGTAGCCGAAGCTTGGCGTGAATACTATCGAGTATGCCATACACCTGAGTTCGAAGTGCCCGAACTTCATCGTTTCTCCGAAGTGCCTTGTGATCCGATAGCACTTCAGCTCTCGAAACTAACCGAGATACATCTTGAAGTTCTTCGACCGTGGACTCCGCGCCTGGCGGAATTTCAGCCCCATCGTGGAGATACCGAATTTCACGCCCAAATATATCCGCAGCTTCCTCATATAGGTTTGCCCACTTTGATTGAAGCGCTGTCCGAATCTGCATTTCACTTCTTCCCGCGGTTGACCGAATGTGAAGGTGAATTGCGCGATACCCGGAGTGTGGGTGGTCCCGAAAATCTTTGATGTCAACTCGATTAGCACCGTTTATTTCGAAGCCCGCGGCGAACGCATCCGCAACCAGTGATTGCTCGCTCAATGATAAATCGCAGTCAAACCTAATTCCGGCTACGTCGTGCACATTCATTAACGGAGTTGTCTGCATCCTGCGGAGCTTCTCCAACAAAGTATCCTTCGTTTTTACTCGCGCAGACAAAGTATATGATCCAGTATCGGGACGAACCGGCAGCCCCTGATTGGGGTTAATGTCGATGATAAAGCTAGCGATAGTCTGCCTTGCAATCAGAAGCAGTTCCTCGACATGCGTTGCATTAAATGCGATGAAGCTATCAATGGGCTCTGGGTTAAAGTCCAATCCATCACGCCAGTTACTGCCTTGTTTATTGACCTGATTCTTCACAAATGGCGGTGTTCGCTTCAGGAATGGCAGATCTGCGTCGTTGGATTTCATCTAACACCTCACCCATTGAGTATTGATTACGTCGGGCATCACTACTTCTCGATTGTATCTTCCCGCGTTCTGCCCACTTTCGTAATAACTCTGGACTTAAGTCGAATCCCATCTGTTTCAGCCTGAAGCATATGGTTCGTGCTGTTAGCCAAACTTCTTTTGGTTCCCTAACCGGCACGGGTGGTCGGGTGCGTCGTAGCTTGTGGTCGAGCTCGCGTATTTGCCATCGGACTTCATCGAGAATGTCGTCCGCGAAGTCGAGCTGACTCACAGGCCCGGCGTACCAAGCAAGCCAGTCGGCGAGTTGTCTTCCATCAAGTGTGGGCTTGTGGTCTCCGTCGATGCGGCCGGCGGCGTCACACACCATCTGGTTTAGCCGCTCGGTGAAGAAAGCATCGTCGCTGAGGGTCCAGATGGGTGCCGGGTCCATTGGCCCTTTCTGGCGGTTGCTGTGCGTGGTTGATACTTCTGGGGCCGGCGGCCGGTCGTACTTCGCCTGGTTCAGCTCGTCGTATAGGACTCTGAGGTGCTTGGCTGCGTGGGCGAGGTCTTCTTGGTTTGTGGTCATGGGTTCACATTCCTCATTTGTTGGATGATTTGTTGTCTGAAGCCTGCGATGGTTGTGGTGGCGTGGGGCGCGTGCTGGTAGGCGATTGTGCAGAGGTCTTCTAGGGGTTGTTGGTCTAGTTGGGCTTGGCAGGTGGCGTAGTGCATTGCCATTTTCCATTTGGGGAAGCGGAGGGGTTGGGGTGCTTGCGACCTGGTTTCCTGCGTGGTTGCGGCTATCCATGGCCAGCCTGTGGTGTTTTTGAGTTTGAAGACTATCCACCGGTTCATGCTTCCTCCCATTTCCCTATCCAGCGGCGGATTTCTTGGTGTGGGCCTATGCCTAGGTCTTCGCCCGTGGTGAGGGTGCTGCCTTCGGCGTCGGTGTAGTCGTCTTCCCATTCCCCTGCTGGTGGTGTGCCGTCGGGATTCCATGCGCGGGGTAGGTCGTCGCGTAGAGTTATCTGCTCTGGCTGTACTAGCTCGTGCCCGATAGCGGCGTTGAATACCTCGTACTCGTCTTCATATTCCGCGTCGTAGTCGTTGCCAGCTTTGAGGATTACGGTGGTGATGACTTCTTCGGGCGCGCTGTGCGGGCCTTTGGTTCCTACTGCTGGCCGGTAGTCACACCACATGCCTACACAGTTGGCGCGTTCTTCGGGTGTGAGGTCTGCAAGAGTGGTCATTGGCTTAGCTCCCTTTTGAGGCTGATGTTGGTCATGATGGCCCCCACGAGACCGGATGCCAGCATGATGGTGGATAGTGCGATGTGGCCTTGGGTTGCTTGGTGGATGCCGTTGGCGGTGGGCAGCATCATGAGGGCAGCGAGAAGGTAGGTTTTGCCGACGATGCGGATGACTTCTTTGGTCTCGCTCATTCCTGCTCCTTCAGTTGGTCGTAGATGGGTGTGGCCTCTGGAGTGTGGTGGTTGTCGCCGTCTAGTTGGATGCGGTCGGCGTAGATGGTGAGGTGCACGCGGTGGATGTTGGGGCGGAGTATTTCCACGGTTGGGGCTTCGTCACTGTGTAGGAGTGGGAGGCCGTCGAGGGTGATGCCGCGTGGGCTGACGCGAAGTTTGTGAGGTCTCATACGTCTGTTTCCTGGATGGTGCCGTGGATGATGAATTCGGCTTCGTGGTAGCCGGTGACGCGGACGTGATACAGCTGGTCTTGCAGCATCTCGATATGGATATCGGAGTCGGTGGCTTTGAATTCGTCTATCGTGCCGCCTCTATAGGAGATGCTCATGCTTTCTCCTCGGTGTGCTGTTTGGCTGTGTGTTCTGCTGCGTGGAGTGCTTGGCGGAGCTTCTTCACTTCGTCGATGGTGAGCGGTTCGAGCGGTTCGCCGTCGTGCCAGATGGTGATGTCGGGGTCGCCGGGGAAGACGCCGACCTCTAGGAGGGTGGTGGTGTCCCAGATGCTGGGCGCGTGGGGGCTGTCCCAGGCCGCTTCGTACTCTTTTTGCCACTTGGGGTCACGCATGTCGCGGTCTGGTGCCGGTAGGTCTTCAGCTAGTAGCTCGAACTTTTCTAGCAGGGTGGCGATTTGGTCTGGGGCGTAGCCTCGTTTGATGCCGTGCTCGATGAGCTTTGCGGCGCGGGTTTTCTTACTCATCTTGTGTGTCCTTTAGGTCGCAGGCGGCGAGGATTGCGTGGGCGGTTTCACGCCCCTTGGTGGTGTTGGAGAATCGGAGCTCACCAGGGTCAGGGTCTAACTCCGCAGGCTCACGGTCATCCCCTGCTTCATCATGGATGACGTGGATGATGCCGTCCTCCACAGACACGTAGCCGTCTTCCATGTGCCATTCATGCTCCCCCGTGTCCGGGTAGATGCACGGCTCAGGCAGGTCTTCGGCTAGTAGGCCGTAGTCAGCTAGGCACTCAGCGATGCGTGTGGGGCTGTAGCCATCTTGTACACACAGCATGATGACCTGCGCGGCCAGCTCAAAATTAGTCATCATGGTCTCCTAGGATTTCTACGATGCGGTTGTAGATGGTCTTGTGGGTGGTGATGATTCCTGCTCCGCCTGCTTCCGGTGCTTGCTTCACTAGGGCGTTGTGTGCTTGCGCTTCGTCGTTAGCCCAGTCGATAAGCTCTTCTCGTAGCCGGAGCGTTTCTTGGGCTATCTCAGGCGCGGCGGCTGCGAGGGCAGCGTGTGGTCTGTGGACTATGCCTAAATACTTTTCGTCAGCGCTGAATATCTGGCATGACGTGTCGGGGCGAGGTTCGCCGTCCATGTAGTATCCCCGCACCTCCCACGGGCCGGGTGTGGCCTGGTCGAGTAGGCGTTTCAGGTTGGTGGTACTCAAGTCAGTCATTGGTCTACATCCACTCATATCCGTCGTCGGTCTTGGTGATTCCGAGCCTGCTGATTAGCTCATCTGCTGAGGAGGGCAGACCGCTTTCTAGCGCGTCGGTAATCTCCCACATGTCTCGCTGGATGGTCTTACCGTCGAGGCCGTAGTAATCACCTCGTGCGGCTTCTCCGTAGGCGTTGAGCGCTTGGATTACCGCTTGTACGTTTCCCATTTTCATTCCTGCACCTCTGTGAGGGTGTAGCGCTTGCCTGTTGGGGTGAGGTTCTGGGGAGATGCGTAAGGCATATGGAATTCTCCGTAATCGTTCAGGAGGATTCTTACCTGCCCGGTAGTCAGATCACTTTGAAGCATGATCACTTCCCCGTAGTCGGAGTGCTCCGCCACCGCGAAGCGGTGCTTCTCGTTGTCCCACCCCACATCGGCCATGGTGGGGCGCGGCTTGGGAGGCAGAGCAGCGCGGATGTCGTAGCTCATAGATGTAATCGCGAACGGGCCAAGTGATGTCCCGCCACTTACAGCAATGAGTAAGCTTTCAAGCGCTTTGTGTGCGTCGATTATTTCTTGGCGGGTTGGGTTAGTCATTGGTGTTCTCCTTGATGTGGTTCCATAGGCGTTGCCAATCGGGGTCGTCGATTTCGCTGAGGACGCTGCGGGGCGTGTTGTCGCGGTAGTCGCATTCCTCAGCTACGTCGCGGGTGATGACATAGCGGGTGTTGTCGCTCAGGTCGTCCCAGTGTTTGATTACCCAGTCCACGGTCTCCTGCACTACGTAGGTGGCACGCCCCCTGGCGTAGCGCACCGCACCAATCACCAGAAATTCGTCGTTTGGGGAAATACGGGTGCCGTGGATACGCGGGTCATACTCCTGGTTCCGCCAGTTGTCGGGGTTCTCCGATGGCGGGGTGAAACGCTCGTCGTACAGGATTTCATCGTCTTTGCGGATGTCACGCACCCGCTCCCAGTAGTCGTCCTCAGTCACTGCACACCCCCTATGACTGTGACAAGCATGATGACAGATGTGGTCACGGCAGCTATCAGAATCACCGCGACTAGGGCGCAGGTCAGGAGGATGAAGTCAAAAGACTCCTGCTCAAACCACTGTGAGAATTTTTCACGCAAGATCATTGCTGGGCCTCCTTGAGTGCGTCAGCAGCCTGTTCGGCCAGGCGGCGGGTTTCCGCTTCGACTTCTTCCCACATCCAGATGTGATTAGTTCCTCCAAAGCTGCCAAGGAAGGGGGACACTGGTGATTGGCCTGTGAGCTCAGCGTCAGGATGCTGCCCGTCTCCGAAATGGTTGGTGTCGAAGCCGATCACTCGGCCTGTGTGGTAGGTGATTCCGCCGTGGACGTCCACGTCGAAGTACTGTAGGTCTTTTGCCTCGTCGAGCCAGGGATGGCTCTCGGGCAGTTCGATGTAGCCGTTGATGGTGTACGGCCCCATCTGAGTCATGCAATTGATGCCTTGGTGGGTGAAGCGCCGGTCTGTGCCATTGGCGATGCAGTCGAACGGGTCAGTCATTGTTGTTCCTTCCAAAAGATTGTGATGTCTGCGCCGGGTGGTGTGGCGGTGTTGGCGTAGTGTTTGGTGGCTCTGAGTTTGGTGACGCGGCTGTCGTTGGTGAGGATGCCGGCGGCTTCGAGAGCGTCAAGGACGGAGCGGGCTAGTTTGTCTACATCCGGTTTGACCGCAGGGACGTCATAGCGGGGTCGTTTCGGCTTGGGTAGGTAGAAGTCCATGAAGACGCTTACGGGGGCGTCTACGGGCGCGCTGGGCCTGTTTTTGGTGGCTTCTTGTGTGACTGCTCGCATCCATGCGGGGAGTTTCTTCGATGACTCGATTAGTCGCCCGTTGCCGACGTGACGCTTGGAGCCCTTCGGGGCGGGTTCGCCCTCAACACGGAAAGTGATGATGTTCAAAATGGGGCCTCCTTTCGCTTGTGAGGCTTTGAAGTTGTGGTTTGGGGTGATTGCCCGTCGATATGCTGCTTGTTGCTCTGTGGGGCTGCTGGCCCATGAATTGGGCCTGTTGCGGTGTTGTGGGCGCATCGTGTGGCGGTCCCGTTCGCATACCTCATGCCGTTGTCGTCACACAGGTCACAGGCGTCGATAGCGTGGCGGCGGGCTTGGGCGGCGGTCTCAGCGCGGTTGGTGTCTTGCTCTTCTGCCCATGCGTCGTCGATGAGGGTGCGCAACAACCCGGGGCCTTTCGGTTCCGGGCGTTGGTTGAAGATGCGGGTGCCGGTGTTGATGGCGGTCTCCGAGATTCCGGCTTGGCGAGCGCGGCGCGTAGCCGCCGCCAGCTCGTCGAGGGAGATTCCGCCAGCCATGTCCCCATCCCCTAGATCACCGTTACTTGGCTGGCTACCTGTACCACCAGAAGGGGACGGGTCGGGCCGGGCCGGGCCGGGTAGAGCGGACGGCGCTCGGAGTCCCGGTAGAGCGGACGGCGCTTCGCTGTCCGCCTGGACGTCCGCACGGACATTTTTACGTTCCTGCTGCTTATCCCGCTTTACCCCCCTCGCGAGACGCTTACGTTCGGCGTCTTCTCGACGCTTCGATAAAACGTCGTCGCGTGTTGGTTGAAACTCCCGCCAATCGTTGAAGACGTATCGGCGAGCGCTCGGCGGAGCATCGTCGGCACTCCACAGGCCCGCCGCGACGAGCTTCTCGGCCTGCTTTTGAGTGCCTCCAATCACCTTGATTTGACGCCCAGTAATCACTCCATCAGTAAGGTGCCTGGCACAGTACGCGCCCGCCATAACCCAAAGCCCACGGGCTGCCATATCTAGCTCAAGCACCTTTGGGTGGTCGTAGAAACCATCGTCCACTTTGAACCATGGCATTGGCGGGTCTCCTTAGTTGTTGAGTTTGAGGGAGTCTTCCAGCACCCATAGGTAGGTTTGGGCGCGGTGGATGTGCTTGTGAATCTCCCGAATCTTGTACAGGTCGTCAGCGCTTCTGGATAGGGATGCTGCTTCGTTCAATCGGTAGGCGGCTTGGGCCATTAGGTTCTCGTTGAACTCGTTAGTGTTCATCGTCTTTTCCTCCTTTCTCTATGCTTTGGAACAGTTGGATTAGTGCGTCGAGGAATGCGGGCTGTGCGCAATACACGTCTTGGGATTCCAGCCAGGCCCGCATGTCCTCACGCTGCTGGCGAGTGGTCACTGTCCTGTGCTCCCGATACCTGCATTACCGCGTTCTGTGTGGCCGAGAGCGTCGACGTGGTTGAGTCGAACCTCTGGGATGGGGAGGATGACGAGTTGGGCGATGTAATACCCTTCGGGGATGGTTTGCATGTGGCGTCCGGTGTTGTGCAGGGACAACATGACTTCCCCCGTGTAGCCGCTGTCGATGATGCCGGTGCCGTTGCTCAGCACAAGGTGTTTCTTAATCCCCGTTGAGCTGCGAACAAACACCATTCCCACATGGCCGCGTGGGATTGCTACATGCACCCCTGTGTGGCAGAGGCGGTGCTGCCCTGCTGGAATAATCGCCGGATGATTCAGCGCCAGGTCAGTGCCAGCATCATCCGTATAAGCACGACGCGGCGGGTAAGCATGAGTGTCGAGGCTGTAGTTAACGTTCATGGGTTCCTATCTGTGAGTTTTGCGGGCGCGGATTGTGCGTTGGGCTTCTCTGTTGCAGGTGGCGCACCTGCGGGTGAGGTTTCCTTTTCTGTCGCGCACCCATTGGGTATTGGAGTGGGTGTATTCGTGGCCTTTCGCGCAGTGCGTCTTTCGCCGCCTGCGGCCTCCGCTACGTGGTGGTGGGGTCTCAAAGTCGAACCACAAGCGGCGGGCTTTTTCGGCAGCACGGCGCGCAGCAACCCGCGTAGTTGATTCCGGCCACCCCAGCGCGGCTGCGGCAGCCCTCAGAGTTGGGTACTCGGACATGTGGAGGAGGATTTCCCTGTCAGCGTCCGGGAGCTTCGCCATGACCTGCACGAGAGCAATAGGTGTAAGCGCGTCGGGCTGGTATGCCCGCGCTTTGGGTTCCCAGTACATGGTGAAGCGTGGCCCATACCCGTGTGCTTGTACGTCTTTGTCGTATGCCTTGCCCAGGTAGCTAATGGCGGCGGTGTAGCAGTCTTTCTCCACGCTTTCGGGGTGCTCCGCGAGGTGGAGGGCTGCGCCTTCCCACGCCTCCATGAGGGCATCCTCTATGGGGAGGTTGCGGCGGTATTGGGTGCTTGCGGCGGCGCGTGCTACATCCCAGATCCTTCGTGGGTTAAGCCCCATATTTCATCTCCTAGGGTGAAAGTGTCGAGGTTGTGGACGATGCTGTGGCGTGCTTCGCGCCCGGTTTCTTGTTGGTAGACGGCGCGTAGGTTTTTGTCCGCTATGGTGCAGGCTTCGGGGTCGATTTCCACCATGAGCATTCGATGGTGGTACAGGTCATCCAGCTGTTCGGGGCTGAGCCTTGCAAGCTGCATGAGGCGGGCAAGGTAGATCCCTGTACCGCCGAATGGGTCAGTAATGCGTACCTCTGGGTCTGCGAGGGTGTAGCCCTGGGCTGCGAGCTGGTGGATGACTGCGCGTACTTGAAAGTCCACAATTTCGACTGGCGTGACCACTACCCCGTCGCGCTGGCCCCGCATAGTGTCGGTGCCCCGCTGGTAGTCGTTGGCTATGCGCTGCTGTACTGCGGCGCGGGGGTCGTCAGTCATTCCTTGCATCTCCTAGGATTCTGGGTCGATGAGGACTGGTGCGTCTGCGGGGAGGGTGAAGCGTCCGTCGCGGGTTGCCCCGTACACGTAGTCGCCTTCTTGGGTGGCGTAGACCAGGCGGTCGGGCACAAGGCGCGGGTCATAAGAATCGGGGTTGAGGACGATGCGGCAAACCTTGAATCGGGGTAGGTCTGCCGCCGTCATCTCCTGGTAGGGCATCAATACTCGCCTCGTCTAATGAGGCCGATGACGTGTGCAGCTGCTTTGGCTAGGTCTGCTGCACCGAGGTCTTGTAATTCTGCGGGGGTTGGATCATCGTTGCTGTAATACTTCATGTGGTCAATGCCGTAGGCGTAGGTGAGGAGCCTGCCCTCGAGCTCTTTCAGCTTTTCTTGGTAGTAGGCGGCATCCATACCAGCTACCTAGAACGGCGGCTGTTGGTCTTGGCCTACGGGTGCGGGGTCACCCCACGCCCCCGTCGTAGCGGTCTGGCCCTGGGATGCGGCCTGATTCCACTGCTGCTGAGCCGAAGAAGGCTGCTGCTGGCCTTGGCCGCGTGGCTGGTTGTAGAAGCTGCTGGCAAGAAGCTCAACCTTGCTGCGCTTCTCCCCCTCCCTGGTTTCCCACGACTGGGTAATCAGCTTGCCGGTGACAGCAACCTGGTCGCCCTTCTTCAGCTCGGCGGCGAGGTGCGCCCACTGAACCGGATTCTGGTTCTTGGTCTCATCCCAGATAGTCACATCTAGGTACATGCTGCGGGTTTTCACCCATTGGTTCTGTTCCTGGTCGAACCTGTTATCCGAGCTGGCGAGGGTGAAGCTAGCGACAGCCTTACCACTCTTGGTGAATCGCAGTTCCGCGTCACGAGGCAAACCGCCGGTAATGGTGATGGTGTCAATCATCTACTTTTCACCTTCCAGCTCAGCCCAGCGGGCGCGGCAAAGGTCGATGACAGCGTCTGGTACTTCACCTGATTGCTTGAGGTTGGCGGCGAAGTCATTCACCTGCTCCGAGGTGGTGAAACTCTCCAACGTTTCCTTCACATCTGCGATGAGGTCATCATCAACCACCTCCGGCTCCGGCTTCTTCGTCAACGCCGGCACCGGCGCGGCCTCTGCCTTCGCCCGCACATCCTCACGAGTCGCGGTCATCTTCACCGGTTCCAGTTCCAGGTCTTCGGCGGCGTACTTGATACCCAGCAGGACATCCGGGGCGAGCTTGCGGGATACCTCGGATGCGGCCTTGGCGTACAGCATGGCCTGCGGGTCGGTCTGATATTTCTTGTTGCTGGTGTAGCCCGCCTTCTTGGCGCGCTCGATAGTCCAGGTGGATTCCTCAGTCTCACCTGCGGGAGAGGTGCCGCGCACAGTGACCTTCTCGTCACTGGTCTCTACGGTCTGAAACTTGTAGCCCTTCGCCTTCAACAATGCGACCATTGTGCGGGCGTAGATAGCGGGCTGGCCATGCACCACGAACACCTGCTGCAATGCCTGCTGGGGCTTCAATCCAAGTTCTGCGCCGTAGAGGATTGCGGCTGCACCATCATCAGGCTTGCCCCGGAAGGTTTGCGGAACCATCTGGGTGTTGCACAGGACGGTGGCGAGCTTGTGGGCTGCGCCCATGGCTTCGGCTTGGCGGGTGAGGAGGTCGAGACCGTCCTCAGAGGTGTTGATGGTGGCGAGTTCGTTACTCATGGTTAGTTCTCCTTGATTGTGAGTCGGGTTGACCCTGCGCGGGTCTTGGTGCGAAATTGGTTGTAGAGGTCAGGGTGGGCGGTTTTAAAGATTCGGGTGTCGAACACTTTGGAGGGTTGTGTGGTGGAGACGGTGAGGTGGTAGCCGCCGTAATCACCTGTGTGTGAGTCGCCGGTTAGCTCTAGGATTTCGGCTTTCAGGGCGTCAATACGCTTTTTGAGGTCGTCTACCTCGGCGGTGAGTTCGGCGTAGCGGGTGACGAGGAACGTCACGTCATCTACCTCATCGAGTGAGGTGATTTCGCCCATCCACTCTGGGGTGGTGCCGTCCAACCATGCGAACCACTCAGCGGCGGTGGCCATCAGCTCAGCGGCAAACTTCGGGTCGTAGAGGATGGTGCGGTGGTCTAGCGCCACGGGTGTGAAGTCCTCGTGCACCTCCACCAACAACGCGCAGGCTTCTGCCCCTGTGTAGTGCATGTTTGCCTGAATCTGCGCGTAGTACTGATTAGGGCACCAGTCATGCCAGCGGCCACCTTGAAACGGCTCAGTGCTGGTCTTAATCTCCCCAATCACCTCAAGGTCTTCGGCGTAGAGGTCAGGAGTACAGGACAGGCGTTCATCATCGGGGAGGAAGATGGTTTGCGGCTCCGCGTTGTAGACGAGGCGTGAATCCACTTCGTCTATCAGCACCTGGGCTAACAGGGGTTCGCGGGCACTACCCCACTCTGTGTACTGGTTGCCGTGGAACTTCGAGCCGTGTTCTTTGGCGTCGCGTACCTCGTGCCACGTCGCGGCATTCCTACTACAGTGCAGACGGGCTAGCTCCGTCGAGGTCAACTTTCCTTGACGAAACGCCAGCCAGTCCTCGTTGTCTGCCGGTTCGTAGCGTCTCACTTCTTTCCCTTCTCGTCATAGCGGGCCAAAGTCATGTCAGTCAGCGTGCACGCAATGTCAGGCTCATAGCCACGGTCCATGAAGGCCTGCATCACGTCGTCCGCCTCTTCAATCAACGGCTCCATGTAGAGGAAGTGCGGGGTGATACTGGTCAAATGTTGCGGCATCTTATTCGGTGTATTCATGTCATCCTTTGGGTGTTGAGAATCTTCTTCGCGTGGCGGGCATGCTCATCGCAGAACCGGAAACCACGCCCCAAATCAAGGTCATCAGTTCCGATGCGGGTGCAGGCGTGGTAGAGACAGCCGTGCTCATCGCGGTAAGCAACGAGCGCTTTCGTGGCCTCCGGCTGCGTCTTAAATCCGGTGGGTTTCGGGATGTTTACCCACCAACGGCCACGCTTAAATCGTGCTGGGGTGAGCTCCATCGTTGAATGTGTCTTTCAATCGTCTTCGGGGTGGTGTGGTACACGGCGGCAAGCCGCTGTACAGCGAGTTTCGGGCCAAGCATCATCTCAAAATGCTCATATTCCTCAGCCACAATCTGCCCCTTGGTGGGCTTGCGCCGCACCCGCTTCTTCACGGACTTGTTCTTGGTGCGGTGCTCCCCCATCTCATGCACAAACCGCAGCGCTTCACCCCAACTCGCGGCAGGAAACACCATGTCCCCCTCGCATACGTGCCACACACCGGTGATGAGGTCTTTATGGATGCTGGTCATCACAACCACACCGGAGGCATACTGATGAAAGCATGGGCGACGAAACCGACGAGGCCACCGAGAATGCCAGTGGCCCAGCACAGGCGGGTGCGCTTCGCTGCGATGTCCTGCCAGTAGGCGATACGGCGGGCATCAGGGGATGTGCGGGGAGGTCGTTTAGAATCCATGGTCAATTTTCCTTTTCTCTTTCTCAGCCAGGGACGCGAGCAGGTTGGCTTGTGCCGCGTTGTCCTTGATGCGGCGGCGGATGCTTTCCGGCAGTCGGGTCATGGTGTATAGGGCGCGATACCGGCCCTCAATGTCCTTGAAGTGCGCAATAGCTTGGTCGATGGTGATTTCCCGCATGTCAGCCCCTCCGCATCATGTAGAAGCGCGGCGTATAGGCGCGGTAGCGACGATGGAAGATGTGCTTGAGTAGTCGTTTCATGCTGCTCCTTGATTCATGTACTGGTCGAGCCAGGATTGTGTTGTGCGCCAGGTCTTGCCTGGTTTGCGGGCCTCAATATCGCCGCGCCGCATCAAGGTGCGGATAGTTTCGGCGTGAAGGCCCGTGTACTCAGATGCTTCCCTCACGGTCAGCCAGGCCGGTGTAGTATTCATGGGTGTCTCCGTTTCAGGTGGACAGAGCAAGACCCCCGCGTAGTTACAGCAGTCGCGGGGGCCTTTTGTGTATGTGGGGGGGTTGCAGGCGTGCAGAGCCAAGCGGGCAGTGTCCAACCCCGCCGGATACAACCTTGACGCTCCATTTCGCCTTGAACAGGAAGAATGCGCTTAACAACCCCCAGTGGCCAGCCGGGGAATCGAACCCCGGTGCTTGCAAGAATCATCACCCGCTTTGTAGGCAATAAGTGATGAATCAATAACCTTTCTGGCCTGAGTGCTTCGCCCGGGAGTCGAACCCGGATACCCGCGTAGGGTGCCGCATTTTGAGTGCGGTGCGTATACCAATTCCGCCAGCGAAGCAAAGTATTTATGTCAGCGCCGCTCGTTCCCTCCCAACCACGTTGGGGTGCCTGCATTACTGCGTACCCCGGTCATCGCAATCTAAGAACCATGCTCACGGGGCCGGTATCATCCGGCGCTCTTCACTATTCAGTTGTCATTCATCACGGCCCACTGGTTCCTGCCCTATCCCCTGGGACAGGAAGACTTCGGCGGCCTGGTGCCCGTGGGGAGGCTTGCATTCCCCCGCCTGCTAAATCGGGCTATCGGGTGGCGTCTACCTGGGATGCCCGTCAGACAGACTCCGGCAAGATGTCATAGATAGAGCGGTCCACCTCAATGCCGGCATTCTTGGCTACGGTGATTGCCCACCCAGCCCGCACATACAGCGTTTGCCGCACCTGACCGTTGTGATAGCGCGGAGCATTATGCTGAGCGCGCAGGTCAAACAAGTTCCGGTAGGCGGCATAGGCGCGGTACTCGTTGCGGTCAACCACATCGCCCTTGCGGGATGACCACTCGCGAGTCTGTACCTTGCGGTAAATCATCTTCGCGTCCAGGAGTTTCTGGCGGGCTTGCGGCTCCGTAAGGCCGAAGTGCGCGCCCCAGTCCTTGACAGTCATGACGTCGGACTCGATGGATACGCAGTGGTCGTAGTACTCCACCTTTGGTTTCGCAGCTTCGAGCGCAAGGGCTTGGTCTGCGGTCTTTGCTTCAAGCTCCTTAATGGTGCTGTCTGCAACCTTGATAGCCCGAGCCATAAGCTCTTCTGGGGACAGCTGCGCTGGTTCCTTAGCCCGGCGTTCGCATTCGATGAAGTACTGGCGGGCCTGCTTTCCCTTCTCCGTGCGCTGAATCATGGAAATTTCCTTCGCCATGTCCAGCGACACGATGTGGTCAGTACGTGGACGGCCACCTGCGGGGGAGGTATTCCCCGAAATTGGGGAAAAGTCCTGACCTGCATCGAAGCCATACGCGGTCATGTCCTTGAACCACGTCGTATAGTCCTTGCCGATACCCAGGAACTTGTGTAGGTCACGGCCCATGACGGCCTGAATGCCGTCGCGGTCTTGAATGGGAATTAGTTCACTCATGGTGTAAACTCCTTTAGTAGTTCTATGGCCCCCGCTTCGGCGGGGCTTTTTCTTTTATGCGACGGAGCGGACTCGGACTCGTCGTATGCGCATTTCTTCTTCGGTTACGTCGAATACGTCCTCAAATGTGACGGGGAAGTTCGCGAGGATTGAGCCAATAAGGCGTGGCCCGGCTTCTGCCCTGTCGTTGAGTTGGCGGCTAATTGTGGATGGTGCGCAATCAAGTTTTTCTGCGAGGGCTGCGATGCCTCCTGCTTCATTGGCTGCGTTCTCTAGCCACTCTTTGCGGACTCGAACTGTATGAAGGAAAGTCATGCAACCTCCTTGTTTGTTCTTTCGCAAACCCTGTTTGGGCTTACACAAATGAAACTACATCACTGTTTGTTCCTGCGCAAGTTTTGTTTGCTTTGTCGCTATCACTTGCGCTTTTGCGTGTGCGCAAATATAGTTAGGGGCATGAGTTCAACACGCTGGTGGGATTACATCGAGCCCATAATCGGAAACATGACAATGCGCGACGCCGCCAAGAAAGCCGGCTTCAACCAGAGCGCCTTTACCCGATGGAAGAGCGGGGCAAAAGCAGACCCCGAATTCGTCGTCAAATTCGCCCGCGCCTTCAACCTCAACGTCTTGGAAGCTCTTGTAGAAGCCGAATTCATAACTGAGAAAGAAGCCTCACTCGGGGGCGACAAGGTAGAACGTCTCCACGCGACCATCCACGCTTTTGAAGCAGAAGCACTAGCTTTAAACGCTGCATCTGAAATTGCTGAACATGCAGCAGCTAGCATCAAAGCTGCCTATGTGAAGGACGTTCTGGGCGAGACTATCCAGGCCTCGAGGATTTCCAACTGGAAGGAAATAGACAAGAAATTCGAAGAGGCCTGCGAAACCAAATCCACCCCGCATCTCACCCCCGTGTCCGATGCGTCTGCTTCACTACCGGATGAGGATGACGGCACCGTCATGGAGTGGGATGACAACATCCCGCACGCTGCTGACTCCTCCCCCGATGAGCAGGCAGAGCGCGAGAAACGAGGTGAAGATTTGATTGATTAACCTTGACGCCCTAATCGATGTTGCGCAGGCCCGGGGCTACCGAATCCGGTGGCACCGTGGCGGGCCAAAAGCCGCATGGCTCCCCCACCGCAACACCATCACCCTGCGCGTCGGCATGGACGACGTCACCACCCTGTGCTCCCTAGCCCACGAGCTAGGACACGCACACTACGGAGACCCGCCAGGCCACCACGGGACACACGAGATACGCGCCGACCGCTTCGCGGCCCGCCTCCTCGTCAGCCCCACCGAATACGCCACAGCAGAAGCCATCTTTGGACCACAACCCTCACTCATCGCCCACGAACTCGGAGTGACGGTCAAAGTCCTAAAAACTTGGATCTCTATCTACGAAAGACAATCAGCATGACCCACATACCCCCACCCGTCGAAAAGACGAATAGCCCCTTCTATAAGCGATGGTGGTTCTGGCTCCTCTTAGTCCTCGCCATCATTGGTATCATCATTGCAGTACTCAGTGTGCTCTTACTCACTGCACGACCGGACGGCTTCGCAAACGAGGAGACTAAACGCGAAACCTGGGAAGCGTACAAGTGCGACGCTTATGGCCGGGTAGATGCAGCGTTCGAAGGGACGTCTATCTTTGTTGAACTTAGCTCGGGAAGTATACCTGACGAGGAGCGAGATGAGGCTATTCACTGGTCAACCGAGCTACAGATAAAAGGTCACAATAAGACTGTTGGGGACATAATCGAGCGGACGAACACAGCGCAAACCACCAACATGTGCGCAGGCTGGCTTTGGGAACGACACAAGCGTCGTGAAGACTTCTGGCGCGGGTATGAAGAGTTCACCATAGAAGACGCACGGGATAGCGGGGTGGTCACAGAGTAAAACGTAGGAATGTCCTTGCGGAGCTGTGCTCAAGACGCAAGGACACCCTGGGCCCAACCGGGGGGGATTGTGGGCCTAGTAACAGCATAAAGTAATCCGGCCCCTGGCGCTCAACATGTGGAAGTGGAGAAGCACCAAAGGCCGGAACACGAACCCCGTTTTGGGGTCGGAGTTGTCGCCCGGGGCGTTCTTTCAGCCCTGGCTAACAAGGAGAAAGCATAATGGCATCCATCAAACCGTACAAGACCGCAAAAGGCAGGGCGTGGCGCGTACAGTACCGCTCCCCTGATGGCAAGAACCGCACCAAACAAGGATTCAGAACAAAAAGCGCGGCACAAGCGTGGGCCGACAAAAACGCCACCACCATCCGCGAAGGCGACTGGATCGACCCCAACGCCGGGAAAATCACCATCGGGGAACTCGGTACACGCTGGCTCGCCATGCAAACCCACCTGAAACCATCCACAATGCGGACAACGGAACAAACCTGGCGCATCCACGTCGAACCACGCTGGGGAGACACACCAATCAGGGCGGTGCTGTCCTCCGAGATACAGCACTGGCTATCAAGCACGGATCGCTCCGCATCAATCGTGAGGAAGAACCATGCGATGCTGTCCCAAATCCTTGATATGGCGGTGCGTGACGGGATTGTGAAGACCAACGCGGCGAAGGGTGTGGCGCTTCCTAGGAAGGCGAAGGCGAGGAAGGTGTATTTGAGTTGGGAGCAGCTTGCCGCGTTTGCCGAGGAGTGTGGGGATAATGCGCCTATCGTGTGGTTGCTGGGCACCGTAGGTTTGCGGTGGGGTGAGCTTGCGGGCTTGCAGGTCCAGGACGTGGATGTGCTGCGTGGGCGTATCACTGTGCGGCGTAATGCGGTGACTGTGGGGTCTGGGGTGGAGGTTGGCACTCCGAAGACTCATGAGGCGCGGGTGGTGGCTGTGCCGAGGTTTGTGATGGATATGTTGGTGCCGTTGATGGATGGGAAGGGTCAGGATTCTTGGGTGTGGTGTAGGTCTGATGGGTCACCGTTGCGGGTGCCATCATCAAATACGTGGTTTTATTGTGCGCTTGGACGGTGCATGGATAGGGACGACGAGTTCCCGCGTGTGACCCCGCATGGGCTTCGGCACGTGGCGGCGGGGTTGATGATTTCGTCGGGGGCGCATCCGAAAGTGGTACAGCGTCAGCTTGGTCATGCGAGTGCGGCGATGACGTTGGATACGTACGCTGATTTGTGGGAGGACGATTTGGATGCAGTGGCAGGCCGTATGGATGAGAGTTTTTCGGAGGTCGTGGAATTGTCGTGGA
>NZ_KV797567.1:64030-68806 GCF_001809405.1 Corynebacterium sp. HMSC055A01
TTTTCGGAGGTCGTGGAATTGTCGTGGAAATTGGCGTAAAGGTTGTGTTTACGCTGGGCAATGGGGTGTTTGTCGCGGGTTCGAATCCTGCTGGGGGCACGCAGGTCAGGGACACTTTTTGGGGTTTTATTAAGCCTCGGAAAGTGGCCTTTGGGCACAATTTGGACACACTTTTATGGACATCACCCTCGCGACTTTTGACCACGCTCCACAATCCGCGCTGCGCGGAATGCGCTTCAGCAATGCCTGGGGGACGTCACCAAGCTATGCGGAGTCACGCCGCGGAGTGCTCACCGGGCAGTACCCGCAGCGCGGAGCCACAACGCGCATCACGGACATTTTTGCGGCAGCTGGCTTCGAGGTTCGGGAGGATACCCGCCCCGCATCGTCACGGGTCTTTCGGCTTCTTGAGCAACCAGACCCCCACGTGTTGGATGATCTCGATGGCGTCGTAGCGGTGTGTTCCCTGCAGGAGGATAAGGCCGCGATGTCTCTCCTGTGGCCCGGGGTTGCAGAGTCCGGGGAGTGCACTGAGCTTGTCTCCCCGCTCGACCTAGCTCCTACCCTCGCGGCGATCGCGGGGCTTGATGTGCGCCCCAACGCGCCCTTGTCATTCGACGGGCTCAATTTGGTGCCGGTCCTCCGCTATGGCGCTTCCGGGCACGGGGCTCTCTTCTTCGACTACGGCGTACGCATGCAGGACGCCACGCTTGTCGACGGCACCGCAACCCCACCCAGCGCCCTGCCGCGTCTGCGTGATGAGTGGGAAACGTGGAAGCGCTTCATGGCGATGGGCCCGCTGCAGTAATTTGTAGAAACTAAACTACCGATTACTCCACTGGAATGACGACCCAGAGGATGAGGTAGAGCAGAATTCCTGAGAAGCCCAGCAGCGTGGCAACAACGAAGAGGATTCGCACCAAGGTCGGGTCGAGGTTGTAGGTCTGTGCGATGCCGCCGCACACGCCTCCGAGCATCGTGTCAGTTGTGGAACGGGTCAAACGTTGGTTGTTCATGATGTCTCCTTTCACTGTCCATTATCCAGAGTTGGGCCGAAGGGTTCATCGGTGTTTACCCTGATTTAGACCCTGATTGCTCTACGCTGGGTGGAAACTTCCCACCCTGAGAGAAAGGACGCCGTTTCATGGCTCACTCCCCCGGGCTGCCCGCCCCTACCCGCTCCTCGTATGCGCTGCTGACCGGCGCTAGCCAGGGCATTGGCGCTGCGATGGCCAAGGACCTAGCCGCCCGTGGCTACAACGTCATTCTCGTTGCCCGCCGCGAAGACGTCCTTGAATCCATCGCCGCGGACCTGCGCTCGCGCCACGAGGTGGACGCCATCGCGCTGGCAGCGGACCTCTCCGAGGCCGCAGACGTGAACCGCGTCATCGAGTTCATGGCGGGCAAGGAAATCTCCATCATCGTCAACTCGGCGGGCATCGCCAGCTTTGGCAAGTTCATGGAGCAGGACTGGGATTATGAAACCCGGCAGTTCGACCTCAATGCAAAGGCCGTTCACCGCCTGACGCGCGCCGCCCTTGAGCAGATGCTGCCGCGACGCAGCGGCGCTATCTGCAACGTGGGATCGGCCGCGGGCAACGTCTCCATCCCGAACAACGCCACCTACGTGTTCACCAAGGCAGGTGTTAACGCGTTCACGGAGGCCCTGCACTACGAGCTCAAGGGCTCCGGCGTAACCTGCACGCTGCTTGCCCCCGGCCCGGTGCGCGATGCCGTCATCCCCGAAGAAGAGCAATCCATCGTGGACAAGGTAGTCCCGGATTTCTTGTGGACCACCTATGAGTCCTGCTCCGAAGAGACCCTGGAGGCCATGGCCCGCAACCAGCGCCGCGTGGTTCCTGGGCCGCTATCAAAAGCAATGAACGCGTTGGGCAAGATTGTGCCCACCCCAATTGCTGCACCGCTTATCGGCAGCTTCTATTCCAAGATGGCCTAGGACATAAAAATGCCCGCTCTCCCCCGTGGAGAGCGGGCATTGCTTTACTTGCCTTGGAGCGGCGATTGCTCCGCGATAGCCTTCTGAGCGGCCTCCTCCCGGGCGAGCTTGCGCTCTACCCAGAACTCGGCGTTCTTGATGCCCAACGCTTCTGGGTCAAATTGCGGGTCCTTGCCAGCTGCCTTCTGTGCGCTGTAATCCTTGAGGCACTTGAGGGCCGGGACCTGGAGGAAGAGGATGGCGATGATGTTGAGCCACGCGGTCGCGCCAACGCCGATATCGCCCAGCGCCCAGGCAGCACCCGGAGTCGTCGTTGCGCCAACAACCACGGACACCACGAGGAGAATGCGCAGGAGCCACACCAACGCGCGGCGGGCGGTCTTGTTGCTAATCCAGCGGTTGAAATAGGTCAGGTTGACCTCCGCCATGTAGTAGTACGCCAGAACGGTGGTAAAGGCGAAGAAGGCAATAGCGATGGCAATGAAGCTCGGGCCGAAACCTGCCAACAGGGTGTCCAGACCGTGCTGGACAAAGCCCGGACCGACCTCGACCCCATCCGGGATTGCACCGGCGTAGCGCACTGGGCCATCCTCCGACTCGCCTTCGAAGACCTTGTACATGTCGGTAGAGATGATGATGAATGCGGTAGCAGAGCACACGAAGAGGGTGTCAATGTAGACCGCGAAGGCCTGCACGAAGCCCTGCTTGGCTGGGTGGGATACCTCCGCAGCTGCGGCAGATTGTGGGCCGGTACCTTGGCCTGCCTCGTTGGAGTAGATACCGCGCTTCACGCCCCACATGATGGCCGAGCCCAATAGGCCGGAGAAAGCCTGCTCCGCGCCGAAAGCGGACTTAAAGATCATGCCGAAGACCTCGGGGATCTGGTTGAAGTTCATGATCAGGATGATGATGGCAAAAAGGATATAGGCGCCGGCCATGAACGGGACCACGAGGGAGGCGAAGTTAGCGATGCGCTTCACGCCACCAATAATGATGATGGCGAGAATTCCGCCCAGAATCACGGCAGACCAACCGACCTCAACACCCCAAGCGTTCTGTACGGCCGCAGCCACGCCGTTAGCCTGAATGCCGGGCAGGAAGTAGCTGGTGGCAAGGATCATCGCAATAGCGAAGACGATTCCATAGACCACCATGAAAGGACCGGCCTTGGTGTGCTTATAGGCCTTCTCGATGTAATAAGCCGGACCACCGCGGTATTCGTCGGTGTCTTGGTCCTTCTCCTTATAAACCTGCGCCAAGGTACATTCCACGAAAGAGGTTGCGGAACCCAGCAGAGCCACCGCCCACATCCAGAACACAGCACCTGGGCCGCCGAAAGCGATCGCGGTTGCAACGCCCGAGATGTTTCCCACGCCAACGCGGCCCGCCAGGGAAATCATCAGCGATTGGAAGGACGAGACACCTGAATCGGAGCTTTCGCCGTCCTTCAGCTGCTTAATCATGTCCGGAATGCAGCGCACCTGTAAGAACTTGGTGGCCAGGGTGAAATAAATTCCCGCGCCGAGGCACAGGAAGACTAATGCTGGTGACCAAATTAATGAGTTGAGAGTGTCAAGAAAGGCTGACATCGGTAGGTTTCCGTCCTTCGATATATGTGAGTGCCATCACTTTAAAGGCTGACCTAATAATGTCCCATCTCCCAAGGGTTTGGTGAGAGAAATCATGAAAAAGTTCAAGAAGCCCTCGACACTGCCCCTCAATGGCAACCAGAAAACCCCAGCACACCTCGAATAAAAAGGCACCTTCCACAACGAGACCCCTCCTCACCCCCATTTACCCCCATCTCAGCCGACTAGGGCACCTCCCAAACCATGACCGAAGAGAAACTATGGTGGAAGCCATGAGTGATATTCCCGCCAAAAATGACCGCCTCGTCTGGATCGACTTGGAGATGACCGGACTTGAACCGCAGCGCCACGTAATCGTGGAAGTCGCCGCCGTCATCACGGACGCCGAATTAAACATCCTCGACGAGGGCCTCGACCTCGTCGTGCACGCTACAGAGGAAGAACTGGCGGAGATGGATGACTTCGTCACCGAGATGCATGCGAAGTCCGGTCTCGACAAGGAAATCCGGGAATCCACGATCACAATCGAAGAGGCAGAGGAGGCGGTACTGAAGCTCGTCGAGAAGCACTGCGACGCCAACCACCCTGCTCCCCTTGCAGGCAATTCCATCGCCACGGACCGCACCTTCATTCGCGAATACATGCCGCGCCTGGACGCCGCGCTGCACTACCGAATGATTGACGTTTCCACGATTAAGGAACTAGCACGCCGCTGGCACCCGCGGGCATACTACAACCAGCCACAAAAGGGCATGGCACACCGAGCCCTGCAAGACATTATTGAGTCCATTCGAGAGCTCGACTTCTACCGCCGCAGCGTATTCCGCACGGACGACGGCCCCTCCACCGCGGAAGCGGAGGATCTTAAGGCTGCCACTACCGATGATTACCAGGCGTTTTTGTAAATTCAACGAGGTGAGTTAACCTGTATCTCGTTGCTTTCAGGCAACGATGGTGGCTGTAGTTCAGCTGGTAGAGCACCAGGTTGTGATCCTGGGTGTCGCGGGTTCGAGCCCCGTCAGCCACCCCGAAAATACCCCCTGACCTTGGGAAGCAAGGTGAGGGGGTTTCTTATTTGGGGGTTAACGATCAAAATGTCCCTTAACCGGGGCTTAAGGGTCAAAATGTGTGTCTGACTCGGCGTGTCGTCGGGGCTAGATTTGGCCGCTTCCAGGCCGGATGACTGGGCGTAGACGGTGTGGCTTAAGGGACATTTCGTGTGGATTTGCG
>NZ_KV797568.1:0-11707 GCF_001809405.1 Corynebacterium sp. HMSC055A01
CAGGTGTCTACCAAACAGGGGTCAGGTCCGTCGTCGGTTTTGCAGATGTGAAGCACTCCCCTAAGTCACAAACTCTGGTGTAGTTTTACTGCTTCTACAAAAAGGGTAAGTGCGCTTTTAGATTGTTTGAATTACTGGAGTTTGAACTCTACGAGGTCGACTTCGTCATCGGCAGCTAATCCGGGATAGTGAGTATCTAGCGCTTCCTGAAGCTCGGTGAGAGAACCAAAACCGTCATTTCTAGCTTGCTTTTCCGACAATTCACTTCGCTGGGTCGAGACAACGGACGTGACCTGTGCAGGAATGGTGACGACCTCTCCGGATTCTTTCTCGAAGACAATTTGGGCACTTCCTTCATGGAAAGGATCATCTACCCGGATGGTTTGTTGCTTTTCTCCGCTACGAATTGATTCCTCGTAGCCTTCCCACATGTAGATGCGCTGCTCTTGTTCCATATCTCGCCAGTTGAATGCGAAAGGCAAGAGTTCTTCTACGGTAAGTGCTTCAAGTCCATTGCTTCCGCGCACGATGCACCGAATGGACGGATCAACATCAAAAAGCACCTGGCGGCATTTACCGCAGGGAGGAATAACTTGACCAGTAGGTCCGTATACGGCGACTACTGCTTGGATTGGGTCCTCTGGATAACTAGCAGCATGGTTAGCTAAAGCCGAGACTTCCCCGCAAGGACCACCGAGGAAGTGGTGCGCGTTCAAACCGAGTACGTGTTTGCCTGATTTGGTGAGGAGTGCTGCGGCTACAGTGTGGTCTTCTCCGTCTTGAAAACGCTGTGCATGGGTGGTTGCTTTGGCTAGTAAATTTCGAAGTTCGTTGGTAATCACTCTTTAAGGGTAATAAATGCTAACGCGCTTTATCTATGCGAAGACAGAGATCGGGAACACCCCCCCGGATCATTTTCAGACAGGGACGAAAATAAGCCATACCGAAGCCAGCGACTAGTTCCACTGCCACAAGGGCAGAAGGAACGCAGATAAACATAGCCTGCCCCAGCATGGGGCTAGGAGTACGAATCCTGGGCTCCTTCAAGCGGAACTGCCAACAACGTAATGGGATTAGGCTGGGATCTGGCGCGGGTCAGGAGGCGCAGCAGGAGAGTTTGGAGACGTCGGTGGTGAAGGACTGTGCGGCGATTTTGATCCCTTCGGCCATGGTCAGGTATGGGCACCAGAGGTTCGCGACCTGGTCAACGGTCATGCCGGCCTCGAGGATGTAGACTCCGGCGGCGGCCAGGTCACCGGCCTCCTTGCCGACGGCGGTGATCCCCACAATCCGTCCGGTGTCGGCGTCGGCGACGATTTTGATGAAGCCGCGGGTGTCCCGGTTCACCAGTGCCCGGGGAACGTATTCCAGGGGCAGGACCCGGCATTCACACCGGATGCCCGCCTCGTTGGCTTCCTTGTCGGTCATGCCGACCGCGGCCAGTGACGGGCTGGTGAACGTCACGCGGGGCAGGTGCCGGTAGTCGACCTCGCGCCCGGCGTTGTTGAAGGCGTTCTCCACCATCAGGGTTCCGTGGGCGGACGCGACGTAGACGAATTCTCGGTGCCCGGTCACATCCCCTGCGGCCCAGATCCTGGGGTTGGAGCTGGCGAGTGTGCTCTCGACCAGGATCTGGCCGGTGTCGCCGGTCTTGACGCCGACGGCGTCCAGGTTCAGTCCGTCGGTGACGGCGCGTCGGCCGGTGGCTACCAGCAGCTTTGCGGCGCGGAATTCCTCCTGGCCCCCGGCGACCGTGGCGGTGACAAGGACCTCTGCGCCGGCGGGATCTGTGCGGACCGAAGTTACGGCTGCGCGGCGGACCACGCGGATGCCCTCGTCGGCGAAGACGCCCATCAGCGCACGGGAGGCTTCCGGTTCCTCGTGCGAGGCAAGCCTGGAGCGGACCAGCAAGGTCACTTTGGATCCGAGGCGGGCAAAAAGCTGCGCCTGCTCCAGGGCCACGTACCCGCCGCCGAAGACGATCAGGGACTCGGGCACCTCGTTCAGTTCCATGGCGGTGGTCGAGGTCAGGTAGTTGACTTCATCCAGTCCCGGCACCGGGGGTGCCCACGGGGTCGAACCGGTCGCGACCAGATAATGGGCGGCGGTCAGGGAGTCGCGGGTGCCGTCGGGTCCGGTGATTTCCAGGACCGGTTCCTCCGGGGTGCCGGCGAACACCGCGGTGCCCTGGCGCAGGTCCCATCCGTAGTCGGCGGCCAGATCCACGTATTTATCCGAGCGCATTCCCTCGACCAGGGAGCGTTTCCCGTCTATCAGTACACCCATGTCCACCGGGGCGGCGGAAGTGCTGATCCCGGGGAACCTTCCGGTCGCATCCACAGCGACATGCCGGGCTTCGGCGGCGGCCAGCAGGGCTTTGGAGGGAACGCACCCGGTGTTCACACAGGTCCCGCCCACCGTGGAGCGTTCGATCATCACGACCCGATTGCCCAGCTTGGTGGCCCGGATGGCGGCGGCGAAGGCGCCGCCTCCGGAACCGATCACGGCTAAATCAAAATCTGGTGCTGCCTCAGGCATTAGTCCTCCTTGGAGTCTCGAATGAACACCCCGGGGGCGTTCCTTTTTGCATGCTGTCCCCAGTCTGCACCTTCCCCTGCACGGGAAGGTCAAGAACGGGAGCGAAGAGATCGGTGTTGCTACGGAAGTGTTGTGTCAAGAAATTCCTTCAGGGCATCGGCCTTCATGGGCCGGGAATCGGCCCGGCCCAGGATGTCACCGTCAGGTGCGATGACGACGGTACTGTCCAGGGATGTGACCGCGTACTTTTGGGTGAGTTCCCCGGTCCGGTCGACAACGAAGGGGTATCCGGGTGTGCCGGCCATTTCGCGGAACTGGTCCACTTGGGTTTTTGTGGTCTCCGGCGTCACGTCCACGGCGACGAAGTCTGCCTTATCGGCATATTCCTGTTCCAGTTCCTTCATCGCTTCTGCCTGCGGAACGCAGGTATAGCACCAGCTCGCCATGAAATACAGCACTGTCGGGCGGGTGGAAGGGACGGTGAGGGCCTTGCCGTCCACAGATGTGATCTCGATCCTGTCCACGTTGTTTGCGCCCGCTGGCCCGGCGGCGGGAGCGGTTTCGCTCCCGCGGTTCAACGCAGTGAGGGCCAGGACCAGGATGAGGGCCGCGGCCGCTACGACGGCAGTAATGGTGAAGATCCGCCGGTGGTTTCTGGTCGTTGTCATGGGTTTCCTTTCTGGTTGGTGCGCCCTGGCGCCGTGTCGGGAAGAAGATGTTCCGGGCCGCAGCACGCTTCGGTGCTGTCGCTGCTCTCAGCCCCATCCGTGATTGCGCTGTTGTCCTGTGCCTTGCTTTTACTGCGGCGCCGCAGGGCCAGGGCCGCGGCGGCGAGGACGGCGGCCACCGCGGTGAGGGTGATGATGGGCCAGTTGCCCGAGATGAAACCGGACAGCGCCACGCTGGCTTCGGTGACCGTCCCGCCCATGATCTCCCCGGCCTGCCCGCCGGACAGGGCCGGAACCCAGTAGAGCAACAGGTAGATCCCTGCGAGGATAAGCGCGGCTCCGCCGAGACGATTAACAAACGGCAGGATCCTTCGGACGTGGCGTGCCAGGACGTCCCGCGCTACCGCTGCACCGAGGGACAGAAGGACCAGCACCACCGAGGAGCCCAAGGCGTAGGCGGCGAAGACCGCCAGCAGCCCGGCCAGGCTCCCGGTGGACACAGCCTGGGCGACAACAGCCAGCAGCAGGGCCAGGCTGCAAGAGAGCGCAGCCACCGCATAGGCCACCCCGTAGCCAAAGACCGCCCTGAGGCCCGAACTGGTCCCGTCCGTCTTCAGAATCCGGGGCAGGTTCAACCTCGCCCCGGGCAGCTGCCATCCGAACACCATGCCAAGGCCGGCAACCACAATAACCGCTCCGATCAGCGCCGCCGCCCAGGGAAGCGCCGACGCCACCGACCGCAGGCCTACAGCGGCGAGCAGGCCGGCCGTAACAAAGACAGTGGCGAAACCGGCGCTGAGGGCAACCCCGGCCTGAAGACCTGCAAGCAACGGCCGCTTCCGTCCCGCACCGGGGCCTGAACCAATGAAATACGCCAGATAGGTTGGCAGCATCGCAAACCCGCATGGATTCACCGTGGCAAGCATTCCGGTCAGAAAGGCCAGACCCAAAACACCCGTCATCCCTGTGACCCCGCATCCTCAGAAGCACCGGCCCGGGACTGCCCGGACCGCTCCTGCTCCGACGATGAATGAGGTGTTGGAGTAGAACCCGCGGACAGGCTGGCCCCCGGGCGGGAACGGGCGCAACAATCCGTCCCCGGGCTGCCCCGACGCTGCGCCCGCAGGAGCAGGGCCCCCGCGGCAAGGGCTGCGGCGGCAATGAACCAGAGGTTGCCGGCCATTGCGCCGGCCGCGGCGAAAACACCGGCTGCAGCCGTCAGAACGGGTACCCCGCAGCACACCAGCGCCACCATCACAACACCAAGGAAGGACAGCAGAGTGCCTGCCGCAAGCACCAGGCCAGAGCGCTTCCGGCCCTTCACTTTTATTGACATGATCATCCCTTCATATGTCCGGCTCGTGTCCGGAACCCCGACAGGGGACCCCAACACGAAACCGGACGGCCAGTAGTACGTCACACCCCATTATCAACCTTCCACTAAGGGGGAAGGTCAAGCTGGCGACGGGACCTGTTGGTTTGCGGGTGCCGATGCGGAACGTTCCAGTACGATGGAAGGGTCATATGCGATTTTTTGGAACGAGATGAGGACCCGAAATGCGAATCGGTGAAGTTGCTGATGCTGCCGGTATAACAACCAAGACGATCAGGTTCTATGAGGACCGGGGCCTGCTCCCACCGGCTGAGCGCTCGGCCAACGGCTATCGTGACTACACCCACGACACCCTCAGCCGCCTCGAATTCATTCGCCGCAGCCAAATCGCCGGGCTGACCCTGGCGCAGATCCAGGGCATTCTGCGGATCCGCGATAGCGGTTTGACGCCTTGCACCCACGTACGGGATGTCCTGGGGAAACAGTTGCAGGACCTGGACCGGAAAATCGCGGAGCTCACCGCGCTCCGGGTGACCGTGGCCGAACAATATGCAACCGCCGAGGTGGCCGACCCTCAGCGCTGCGATGCTGAACAAATCTGCAGTTACATCTGAGCCCGCCGCAGGCTAAGGGGCTTCACTGAGCCGGCTCCCGCCGCGGCCAGTGCCGTCCGCAGTTACGCAGCACCCGGCTCCACGGCACGGAAGACCTCCGTGCCCGCGGCGTCCAGGATTACAGCGGTGCTTACCTGGTTTATCCGGTAGGCGGTGATGAGCCGCGTATCGGCATCAGAGGCAAAGGCCAGGGATGACGCCCCATTTCCGGCCAGGAATTCCCTGATTTCATCGGCCGTCTCGTAGGACGCGATGTCCACCGCGACATAGTTCACGGCAGCAGGAGAGCTTCGCTGGACCTTGGCAAGCACCCGGGCTCCCGGCTCGAGGGTCAAGCCCCATGGTGATGCCGTGGCCCGGCGAGTGAGCGAGGTCAGGCCGGTTGGCGGCGGCTTTCGGTGGGAATGATCTGGGGTAGGAACCGGACGTAGAGGATCATGCTCTGATTCTTATTCTCTCCGAGACAGATAACACTTGCAAAAGTTGATTACACCCCACTTTTACAATAAGGTACATGTTTGAATTTCGCGTATATTCGCCGACTTTAAAGACAACGTTCTTCTACGGTAGGGAGCCAAGCTTTGAGCAGGCCTGGGACAAGGCCGTGGTCTACATTTTGAATGATGCCCGTTGGAAAGACCAAAGCAATATCATTGATGCCATAGCTGCAACGGAGACAAAGTCAGAACATGCCACAAATGGGTGGATAGACGTCAGCCTTGGCCGGAATATGCAAAATGTTTACGAGCAACACGAAGTTGCGGTCATGATTGATAAAACTGCACGTGTCATGAACAATTTAGGACACTGAGTTAAGTCGGTTAGGGTACACCACGTTACGAGATAATCTTCCAACTCTTGCTCAAGCAGTCAGTCCGGTAGAAGTGATAACTCACGTCCCCTCTACCAACCGCAGTCCCGGACGCGACCGTGGGGCACTTGCTAGTGCCCTCAATTCTGCTCTCGGTCATATATCCGAAATCGTCTCACACCAGCGGCTTTAGAATCTTCAGGTGATAACACCGGCGCGTCCCACACAATAAGCCCAGATCGTTTTTCAGTGATAGATCCTGCTGCAGTCGCCGGTCGGCACGTGCTGCTAGTGGAGGACACTTGGGTCAGCGGAGCCAGTGCGCAATCAGAAGCGGTATCTCTGCACCGAGCAGGCGATCACCATGTCACTGTCATGTGTATCGCCAGGATGCTGAAAGCCAAGTGGGAAGACGGGACTTACTTGGCATCTCAATACGCCACCTTGCTGCCTCCACAGCAAGACACTACAGTTTTCAATCCTTAAACAAGGAGATCTGAACATACTTTTAGACGGCGCTGTTGCAAAGTTGGGCCAGGGCACGGTGTTTACCTACGGGCACCCGAACCCAGACGCGGTGATCGTCAGCCGGATATTCGAGACAGCTTAAGCACCCCGGAGCAAGGACAACTAATGTCTTGAGGGTAGGCTTTTCGACCCTGGCCCAACTTTGCAACAGCACCGCGTAGGTAAAATAACGGGTTAAGTGACAATTTTCGATTATGTGACCTTGGATGACTGTGTCGTTTTGAGGAGTCGTCTGCACGGATTTCAGAAGTCCTCTGTACTATCGCCATCCACTCCGGAGAGGCCGCGGGCGTTCGTCCACTTCATCTGGAACGCGACTCGACAGAGCGCATTCAATCGGATGGTCTTTTTCTCCCTGCGAAGGATGGGGGCACTTTAGGGTGCCAGGGTGTTGACCAGATCGAGGAATTCCTCAGCGTAGGCAATTTGCTTGCGTAGCTTTTCGTAGCGGGTGCGCGTCTCCTCACGAATGTCGGCAAGGGTGGCCTTGGCATTACTCCGTGCCTGCTGTGCGGTATCACTTTCCTGCCCGCCATCTGAACTATGAAGAATCTCCGCAGCTTCCAGGAATTCTCGCATCTGATCCAGAGTAAACCCCAGCGGTTTCATCCGTCGCACCAGCAAAACACGACGTACATCAGCCTCACTATAAAGCCTGAACCCACCAGGGCTACGCCCCGATGGGGTAATCAGGCCGACGTTGTCATAATAACGCAAGGTGGGAATCGACAACCCCGTCTGGTCAACGACCTCGCCGATCTTGAAATTACTGTTTTGCATTGCCTGTTCTCCTTCACGGTGATGTTGCCCACGGGTTCCTGTGCCTGGGTTGGCGGTTGAGTAAAACTCCCGCTACCATGACCACCATCACCAAACCTAAAGTTACTAGAGGGTTGGATTCCTTTCGGGCGTTCGCCCAGTTACCTATCCCCTCAAAGATTGGACATCTATGACTGAAACTAGCACGGCGGCCCCCCGCCCCCTCCTGAGTCCAGACGGCGCTGATGCCCCTACCGGGATCATCGCATCCTTCCGTTACGCATTTTCTTCCCCCGCCCGTATCCGTATAGAGATTCTGGCCGGACTGGCGGTATCCCTGGCGCTGATCCCTGAGGCCATTGCCTTTTCCATCCTTGCCGGTGTTGACCCAGCCATGGGTCTGTTTTCCTCGGTAGTCATGGCCATTGCGATCGCCTTTACCGGTGGCCGCCCGGCAATGACCACCGGCGCCACCGGGGCTATTGCCCTAGTCATTGCTCCTGTGGCGCGTGGTTACGGGATGGATTATTTCATCGCCACCGTCTTGTTGGGCGGTGTCCTACAAATCGTGCTCGGCGCCCTCGGTGTGGCGAAACTTCAGCGTTTTATCCCCCGATCGGTGATGCTGGGTTTCGTCAATGCACTGGGCATTATGATTTTCACCGCCCAACTCGAACACCTCATTGATGTGCCTTGGATGGTCTACCCACTCGTCGGCTTGGGTGTGGTGATCATGATTTTCTTCCCCAAGCTCACCAGTGTGATCCCCGCCCCGCTGGTCACGATTATCGTGCTCACCGGTTTGGTCATTGCCGCCGGTTTGACTGTCCCGACGGTCTCGGACATGGGCAAGATGCCGGAGACCTTACCGTCCCTGTTTATTCCGAACGTGCCGTGGACGTTGGAGACCCTGCAGATCATCGCGCCTTATGCCCTGGCCATGGCCGTGGTCGGTCTCATGGAATCGTTGATGACCGCCAAGCTCGTCGATGACATCACCGACACTCATTCCGATAAAACTCGTGAATCCTGGGGACAGGGGGTGGCTAATATTGCCTCCGGTTTCTTCGGCGGCATGGGTGGCTGCGCGATGATCGGTCAAACCATGATCAACGTCCGCGAATCCGGGGCACGTACCCGCCTATCCACCCTGTTAGCCGGTGTGTTCCTGCTGGTCCTGGTCCTGGCACTGGGCGACATCGTTGGCATGATCCCGATGGCTGCGCTGGTGGCAATCATGATCATGGTCTCGGTCGGCACCATCGACTGGCACTCGGTGCATCCACGCACCCTTAAACTCATGCCGGTCTCTGAGACCATTGTTATGGCCGTGACGATTATTGCCACCCTAGCCACCAGCAACCTGGCCATTGGTGTGGTGCTGGGTGTGGTCACCGCGATGATCATGTTCGCCCGTCGGATGGCACATATCGCTTCCATTGAAAAGGTCTCCGAGATCGACGGCGACGGCGATGGCGAGATTGATACTCGTACCTACCGGGTGCATGGCCAGTTGTTTTGGGCATCAAGCAATGACCTGGTTTATCGCTTTGATTACACCGATTCTGCCCGTCATATCACTATTGATCTCACTGAGGCGGAGATCTGGGATGCCTCCACGGTCGCGACCTTTGACGCGATTACGCAGAAGTTCCAGGACAGAGGCAAAACCGTGTCCATTATCGGGCTCGACGGTCCCAGTCAGGACCGGCTGAACCGACTGTCTGGCCGGCTTGGCACCGGCCACTAACATCCCCCGACTCGAGCACATCGACTTGGCGCCCCAACTTATAACCGGGGCGCCAGTTTATTGGTGCTGTTGCACAGTTGGGGCAGTAGGAAGAGTGACGTGAAATAGTCACAGCCATGGGTATCTTCTCCGGTCGTCATTTCCCCCGTGACATCATTCTATGGGCAGTGCGGTGGTACTGCCGCTACGGGGTGAGCTACCGCGATCTGGAGGAAATGATGACTTCAGCGGGGCGTGCCGGTCGATCACACCACGATCTACCGCTGGGTCCAGAAATACGCCCCTGAGCTGGACAAGCAAACACGGTGGTACCGGCAGGTACCTGACTGCCAGGCCAGTTCCTGGCGGGTCGATGAGACCTATATCCGAGTCGGCGGCAGGTGATGCTACCTCTATCGGGCGATCACCGCCGGTGGCCAGACCGGTATAGGATAGTCGCTTTATAGGTCCATGCTGATTCGCGCTCTGGGGTACACCCATCTGTACGCGCTGACCTGCGGCGTTGTGGGTTGTGCCGAGCGTGCTGCCGGAGTCCCTTTCAGTGTCCCTGGGGTAGGAGCGGCCGCATGAAGGTGCGCTCGTACCGCAGGACGCACTCGGACTCGTCTCGAATCCGGTCAGCGGCGATGAAGTCCGAGTGGGTGCCGAACAAGGTGCGGTACTGCTCGTAGGCAGCCAGGCTGGGGAAGCTGAACAGGGATTCCGCACGGTCACTCACACCTTCCGCGGGTAGGTAGTACCCGTGGTGGGTGCCGCCGTGTTCGTCGACATGCCGCATCCAAGCGCGGGCGAACTGTTCAAAGGCTGCGATCTGGTCGGGGTCGATGGTGTAGTGGACGACACAGGTGATCACATCCACAACGCTAGGCCCACAGGCGCTCATTGGGGAGCCTTTGTCTGTGCGCCTCGTGGTGCAGCACACCAATCTGCCTGGTTTACCTGCGGAAATGCGTCAGTTCGCCAAGTTGGCGCCGAGTTCAACGGTGAGAACTCCGACGGCGATGAGGAGGATGCCGAGGGCCATGGTTCGGGTGAGGGGTTCGTGGAAGATGACCCGGGCGAGGATCGCGGTGAGAGCTACGCCGGATGCTGCCCAGATGCCGTAGGCGACGCCAAGGGCCATGCCGTCGGCCAAGGCGAGACTTAAGGCGACGAACGCCACGAGATACCCCGCGATGACGCCGATGAACCATTTCTTCACCCGGCCACCGTCGGAGGCTCGTAGCGACATGGTCGCGACGACTTCGGACAAGATGGCGCCTGCGAGGAAGATCCATCTCATGAGTTGACTCCTGCTTCCTGGGCTGCGGTTTGCTGAGCTTTCTGGGAGCCGAGTTCGACGGTGAGGACACCGCTGATGATCGCAACCATTCCAAGACCCATCACAGCGGTCAGAGGTTCACCGAAAATCGCGGCGGATAGCACGGCGGCGAGCACGACCCCGCTGGCTCCCCAGATGCCATAGGCGACGCCGATCTGCATTCCTTCGCGCAGGCAGAAGGTGAGGAAGACGAAAGTGCCGATGTATCCGGCAGCAACCACGATGTACCAGGATGGGTGATTGAGCGCCGCCTTGAGAGACAGCGTCGCCGCCACTTCGGTAGTGATGGCGCCAGCGAGCAGGAACCACTGCTTCATGGGGTTGTTCCTTCGATCAGGGAGCGAATGCTGGAGACGACGGCTTCGAGATCCGCGCCGTGGAGGGTGGACACACCTGTGGCCTGGGCGCCCCAGAGTCCGTCGGCGGCGAGTCGGGCGGTGGTCAGCCTGGCTCGGGTGGCGGCGTCGAGATCGTCCGGGAGTTCGAGCCAGCGGCCCATCCGCGTAGTCCACGGTTCGGTGAGTTCGGGCCGATACGTCGCTTGGCCCCAGATGATGAACTCGGCGCGCTTGGCGGCCCCGTGGGCGGCGACGTGAACGTAGCTCAGGAGCCGCTCGGTGGCGTTGGCGTTCTCGAGGGGCTTGCCAAGGGTGGCAGTCATGTCGTTCTCGACGTTGGCCGCAGCGTGGTCGACGATCGCGGCGAGCAGTACGTCGCGGTTGCGGAAGTGATATAGCAATCCCGGTTTGGTGAGCCCGGCCTCGTGGGCCACTGCGTCAAGGGTAATGTCGCCACCCTCCGCTGCGTTCATGACGCGGAGGGCAGCTTCCAGGATCTCGGAGCGCTGACTGGTTCGCATATAGCTAACTTTACCATTTGGTAGGTGAAGCCTTCAACTGCGGGCGCTGGTAGGGGCACCTGGGGTACACCCTAGTTTTACGGGCATCCATGCCAGCAAGTTGCGCGTAAAATAGGGTAGATTCAGGAATTGTTTTACAGATGTACAGCAGGGTCTAGGCCTTAGGTTTACAGAGAGTGGTGGTTGTGGTGTTGTCGCCGGATGGTTTCCATGTTGAAAGTCATATTGACGCAGTGCCTGCGTTGGCGCGGGTGAAAAAACTGCATGGTGGGTTGTCGTCGGGGCAGCAGGCGTTGGGCAGGATTGTGCAATCTTTGCTTGCTGACGCTGATGGTCTCGACGGTGTTCAGCTGTATGCCCTCTCGGATGCAATCGAGTCGTATCGTGATGCGGTCATTGCCCAGGAGAATGCTGCCTTTAACCCTTCGCGGGGCGAAGACTAATGGCCAAAAGCTCTGGTTCGCGTGGGCAGCGGGTGGGCTATATCCGTGTCTCCACGGTGGAGCAGAATAATCAGCGCCAGAAA
>NZ_KV797568.1:11807-23379 GCF_001809405.1 Corynebacterium sp. HMSC055A01
CGTCGTCTCGTCGATTGATCGCCTCGCCCGCTCGTTGACGGATTTGCGTGGCATTGTTGATGAGCTCACTGACAAGGGCGTGACCGTTACTTTCCTACATGAGAACCTGTCTTTCTCGAAGGGCACGAGTGACCCTCGCGCGGATCTTATGCTGGGTATTCTCGGCAGTTTTGCGGAGTTTGAGCGGGCCATTATTCGTGAGCGGCAGGCGGAGGGGATTGCGTTGGCGAAAAAGGCCGGCAAGTATAAAGGCCGCAAGCCCGCTCTTAGCCCGGGCCAGGTGGCGGAGATTAAGCGGCGCGTTTCGGCGGGGGAGTCGAAAGCAGCCTTGGCACGGGAATTCGGGGTCACCCGTCCTACGGTGTACCGGGCGTTGAAGAACGCATAGATGCGGCGATGGGGGCGGGTGAATATACGCCCCACGGTGCTTGCCACATGGCAGGACGTTGACGGTTCCAGGCACGCCTACAGGTAGCCTTGCGCACGTTTCCCCTCGTGGGCGGCTTTTACAAGGGCTGGCGAAGGCACGCCCCCAGGTCTCGTTAGGGATAACTGCTAACGTTATTTCCGGTTCACAATCACGCCCCGCTACTTGCGGTGGGGTGTGGGTGTGGCTTCCTCGTCGGTGCGCGGTAAGGCCCGCGCGTGACGTGGGCTGTCCCGCGCGCCCTTTTCAGGCGAGCGGACAACCCTACGACGTAAGGGAGGTAGACAATGGGTAAGCACTCATTGGATACGCCCGGACGCAAAAGGAAAGACCTTGACGCCACGAAGCTTAGCCGGCTTGATGTGGCAATCAAGGCCATAACACTTGCGACCGTAACAGTGAAGCTCATTGCAGTTATGCTTCACGTGGGTCTTTAGGCCCGAGGGTCTCAACGAGTAGCCGCTCGTTGGGGCCCTTTTTATTGTGCAGCCACAATTCAGGGACGAACCGTGCTGTCGTATTTTAGGCTAATGCTCGCGCGGAGGTTTCGCAATACTCCCACACTAAGCCCGTAGACCCATTTCCTACTGCAGTCGGAAAGCTGTGTAGCCGTGTATCGCCTTCTGTGCGCCCGTGAGGTCTCGCTAGCGTGTGGCTTTACCTGCACTTTCTCCGCCTGGGCGACGTTCACCGAATAAAGAGAAAGGGCGCTCCCACCTGTGAGGCGCCCTTATTTGTTCTTTTTAGAAGGGGAGTTTGAGGCCAGGGATAAGACCCGCGAAGGCAGCGCCACCAATGGACAGTGCAATAGTGAGTACTACGCCGATAACACCGGCAATAATCCCAGCGGTGGAAGAACCACCGCTAAAAGCAGGGGTAGACTGCTTATCGTCAGCTGCATCCGTTCCGGTATCTACCCCAGGTAGTTGGGGATTTCCCGTTTCCTTCGGAGTGGTTGGTTTGGGCACAACCTTCCTAGCTTGGACGCTATTGGTGATGACCTTAGAGGTTCCGTCTGAGAAAGCTACCTTGTAGACAAACTCCCCGTTTCCCTCGACCGGAGGAATAACGGTAAACGTATTTCCTTCCTGCTTTACATTCCAATCTTGCGGCACTTTCAAGAGGGTCACCGAAGCTGTGGAAGGAATATCCAGAACTTTTACGGTAGTAGTCATGCCGACTTCAATAACACTTTTGTCAATAGTCGGATTGTGCTGGAGCTTTTCCGCAGGATGAACAGTGAAAGTATGCGTTACTACCTCAGTCGATCCATCAGGGTATTCGACAGCGAGATCAACAGTTGTTGACACTGTCTTTCCGTAGCGATCAGATTCCGAGATTAGCCAGAGCCAGACTTCCCCATCCTCAAACACTCTGACGGAGAGCTCACCTTCCTCATTACCCCCGCCAGACACGCCCGGATTAAGGGCAGTCAATTTCGTCCCGTCGGGTACCCCTCCAACGGAAATTCTTTCTGTGAGTTTGTCCATTCTGATCCACTCGGGATAGGTGGGCTGGAATTGGTCAGCCATGGTCTTCTTCGCGGTGGCGGTCTGAGCCGTAGCGACCGGGGCAGCAACAGCTGTTGCCGAGGCGGTAGAGAGGCAGCATAGAGCAGCGACGAGTGCTCGCTTTTTCATGAGAAATCTCCTTGAGAGAACAGGGGATGGAAGAAGTTTATAGTACCCCGGCATTGCGCTTTTCTTTACTGCTCACCCGTTACCTTGTGAGTGTCCCCGATAATGGGGATAGTCGCTGGTCCCGGTATGGCTTACCTGCCCTGTAGTTTCCATAATCCGGGGGGTGTTGCCGCCGGGTGCCAGGACTTTCGATGACAGCTGATAGGGACACGGCCAGTTTTAAACTAGGTCTCTTTGTAACGTGGGTGCTTGCAACGAAGGTCATGACACCAGCGACTGGAACAACGCCATACCCATCTCGTTTTCTAGGAGCTCATCATGTCTCCGGAGCATTCCATCGACATATTCCTTGGGTTAGACGTCGGCAAATCTGAACACCACGCCTGCGCCTTAGACCGTGATGGCAACAAGGTCTTCGACAAACCGTTGCCTCAACTCGAATCCGAACTAGCAGGCGTTTTTCACCAGCTTCAGAAGCTTGGCACCGTGCTCGTGATCGTCGACCAACCCAACACCATCGGCGCACTACCGATTGCTGTAGCCCGGGACTGCGGTTGCGAAGTCGGATACCTGCCAGGTCTTGCGATGCGCAAAGCTGCAGATCTCTATCCGGGACGTGCAAAAACAGACAAACGCGACGCATTCATCATCGCCGACACCGCCCGCACAATGCCCCACACGCTACGTGCCGTCGACCGCAATGATGAGGTACTCTCCGCCCTAAAGATGCTGTCCGGCTTCGATGATGACATCGCCCGCGATTGCACTCGCACTGTCAATCGGCTTCGCAGTGTCCTCACCCAGATCTACCCCAGCCTGGAACGAGTTTTTGCTGGTAGCACCCTGACTCGCACGCCGATCCTGGAATTATTGATCCATTACAAGGGACCGCAGGGGCTAAAAAGAGCCGGATACCAACGAGTGTTGAACTGGATGATCAAGCGCACACGTAAAGACCCCACCCCGCTGGTAGACGACATTTTTGCAGCGCTGAAAGCTCAAACAGTCACCGTGCCTGGAAGCGATGCCGCCGAGTTAGTAATTCCTCAACTGGCTGCAAACATCCAGGCCCTCAAAGAGCAACGAAACACCATTGCTGAGCAGGTTGAAGAGATGCTCGCTGATTTCCCTCTTTGTGAGGTCTTGATGAGTATGCCCGGAGTCGGCATCAAGACCGCAGCGCAGATCCTTCTTGCGATCGGTGATGGCTCCGACTTCGCTAGTGCTGGCCACTTAGCTGCTTATGCTGGAATAGCACCCGTGACTAGACGATCCGGTTCGTCGATCAGAGGTGAATTCCCGGCACGGTCAGGCAATAAACGACTGAAAAACGCCTTGTTCTACTCCGCATTCGCAGTTATCCGCAGCCACGAACCGTCACGGCGGTATTACGAACGCAAACGCGCTGAAGGAAAACGCCACAACGCAGCAGTCATCTGCCTGGCACGACGCCGATGCAATGTCATCTACGCGATGCTGAAAAACAAGGAGTTCTTCCGCGAAATCCCGCCACGCCCCGTCGCCGCATAAAGCCCCAAAGACGAAGCCGACCAGCACACGCTGGCCGGCTCCTAGGCACGCCTAAGAAACTACTCCCAAGACTGTGCTCGTCAACATCGGTCTGGCACTTGACAAAAACATAGGGACACGTTACCGAGCATCCGCTACTGAGCGCCCTGACTACACTGGCCATCATGAAACCCCTGAAGATTCCACCAGGTCCCGGCATCCCAAAGGGCCTTGTCATCCCCTCAGCGGAGCTCACTGAACGCTTCGCGCGCTCCGGTGGGCCGAGCGGTCAGGGTGTTAACACCACGGACTCCAAGGTGCAGCTATCGGTCGATATTGCCGAGCTCAGCGTGCTTTCCGACGTCTACCGCCGCCGCGCTCTCCAGAACCTCAGCCACCGACTCGACGGCACCACACTCACCGTGTCGGTCACCACGCAGCGCTCCCAAGTGCGCAACCGCGCGGAAGCCCGGCGTCGCCTGGCGGATCTCATTCGGGAAGCCGTGCAGCCACCGCCTCCGAGGCGCCGGCGGACTCGGCCGAGTCGAGCCTCGATTGCGCGTCGTAAAGCGCAGAAGCAGCGGCGCTCCGAACTCAAAGCCAGCCGACGTCGCCCCAGCGCCTACTAGGGGATATGGGATTTTCGTGCATCCGTTGCAATATAGAGGAATGAACGAAAATCAGGCCCCTACCGAAAAGGCAGCTGAAGCCGTCGCGGAGTTCAACCGAGTGCCCTCGATCCTGTCCATTCAGTCGCATGTGAGCTATGGCCATGTGGGTAACTCCGCTGCCGTCTTTCCGCTGCAGCGCGCAGGTTTTGAAGTGTGGCCGGTCCACACCGTCGATTTTTCCAACCACACCGGCTACGGCCAGTGGCGTGGCCCGATGATTCCAGCCACGGATGTGCGCGAGGTTATCAAGGGTATCGATGAGCTGGGCAAGCTTGACGACGTCGACGCGATTATCTCCGGCTACCAGGGCGGTAGCGATATTGCGGATGTCATCATCGAGGCCGTGGCGCTGACCAAGGAGCGCAACTCGAAGGCCATTTACTCGTGTGACCCGGTGATGGGAAATGCCAAGAGTGGCTGCCACGTCTCGGAAGGCATTCCGCCGCTGCTGCGCGACAAGGTCGTGCCGGTGGCAGACGTGATTACGCCGAACCAGTTTGAGCTGGGATACCTGACGGGCCGCGAGGTCAGTGATCTGGAGTCCACCATTGCGGCAGCTCATGCTGCTCGGGAGCTCGGCCCGGAGGCCGTGCTGGTCACCAGCGTGCTGCGTCCGGAGCGCAAGGAGGACGAGATTGAGATGCTCGCCGTCAATGGCTCCGGTGCATGGCTGGTGGCGACGCCGTACCTGCCGCTGAAGCGCAACGGCTCTGGCGATGTCACGGCCGCGCTGTTTGCGGGCAACCTGCTGCGCGGTCGCGGTATTGACGGTGACCTCTCGGTAGCACTGGGCAACACCGCGGCCAGCGTCTTTGAGCTGCTAAAGGTCACGCACGAGTCCGGCTCTGGCGAGCTGGAGCTCGTTCGTGCGCAGGAGGCCTACGTCCACCCGGAGCAGCGTTTTGAGGTTACGAAGGTGGGGTAGGGCTTTATAACCGAATATAGGGGAGTCGATGGCGGCAGCACTTATGTGTTGCCGCCATCGTCGTACCAGGTCTTCGGGATTTTTCTGCCTCTTACCTGGGTTCTAAACATTTGCGCAACAAGAAGAAAAGATTTCGAACCATTGAAATAAAGTTCCAATGAGTAAATAATGAAAACGGTTACTACTCAGTTGCGCCTATCCTTCAATAAAGGGGAGTAAATGTTTTCTACCCGCACGGGGCGAACCCTGGCTGTCTCGGTCTCTGCACTTGCGATTTGTGGCCTCGGGTTGACCGCCTGTTCGAACCCCGATGATAAGTCCGCCTCCGGCGCCAGCGCCGAGCAGACCCTGGTCCTGCTGGATAACAACGAAACCGGCGGATACAACCCGGTTGCTGGTTACAGCAGGTCCGGCGATTCCCCGGTCTACGAGGGCCTTTTCCGGCTCAAGCCGGTGTCGGGTGACACCTCCACGAAGCCCGTCGACTTTGAGCCTCTGCTAGCCTCCGGCCCCGCCGAGCCGAGCAATGGCAACAAAACGTGGACCGTTCCAATCAAGGACGGAATCACCTTCTCCGACGGGACTACCTTCGGGCCGGAGGACGTCGTGGCGACCTACAAGGCCATCCTCGACGAGCGCTCGGCCTCCTCTGAGGCTCCGAACTGGGAAATGCTCGATGAGGTGCACGCCGACGGAGACAAGGTCGTCTTCGAGCTGAATATCCCGTACGCGGAATTCGATCACCAGCTCCTCAACGGCATCGCCCCGTCGGAGGCCTTCAACTTCGATGATTTGAAGCCCGCCGAGGACTCAGATCTCAATACCAAGCCCGTGGGAACTGGCCCGTTCAAGCTCGAATCTTTGCGTGCCGACGAGGCCATCTTCACGGCCCGCGAGGATTATCACGGCGGGGCCCCTGAGCTGAAGAAAGTCATTTACCGAGTCAATCAGGACGAAAACTCCCGTGCTCAGCAGCTGCGCGGCGGCGAGGGCGACGGAACCATTATGGAGCCGGCGTTGGCGCAGGAATTTGAAGGCCAGGAGGGATTCAAGGTCGAGTCGGCGCATTCGGCGGACTGGCGCGGAATCACCCTTCCAGCGGGCAACCCGGTCACCGGTGACCAGGCAATCCGCAATGCGGTCAACCTGGCTGTCAACCGTGAGGCCATGGCGAAAGACGTGATGAAGGGCCACGCGAAGCCGAACTCCACCTTCCTCGCGGACTTCTACGGCGACGCCTACGACCCGACCGCCGAGATCAAGCACGACACCGCGAAAGCCGAGAAGCTTCTCGACGACGCTGGGTGGAAGAAGGGCTCGGACGGAATCCGCGTGAAGGACGGCCAGCGCGCCGCATTCGATGTCATCTACTTCCCGAACCGCGATCACGCCCGCACTGACCTGACGTTGGCCGCAGCCTCCGACCTGAAGAAGGTCGGCATTGAGGTCAATCCGGTCGCCCGTGATTCCAAGTCTGTCACCCGCGAGGACTACGCCAAGACCCCGGTCATGCTGGGAGGAGGCGGTACCCCGTACTCCGTCGACGGCCAGATCTACTCAATCTTGCACTCCAAGTACGCTGAGCCGGGTGCCGGTGCCAAGTGGGATAACGGCTCCGACTACGTCAACCCGGAGATCGACAAGCTGCTCGACCAGGCGCGCGTCGAAGCGGACCAGGCCAAGCGAGACGAGCTCTACCGTAAGATTCAGAAGCTCTACGCCGAAAAGCCCGCCATGCTGCAGCTGGTCTACGTTGACCATGTCTATGTCGAGCGCGACCGTGGCTACACGCACCCGGATGCCATCCTTGAGCCCCATGCCCACGGCCTGAACTTCGGCCCGTGGTTCAACCTGGGGGCATGGCACAAGTAAATGACAGAAGCCAAGCCACACCCACGTCCTCACCCTCGCTCGCGCCCGCACTCACACCCGCGTCTACACCCCTCTGAGCATCAACCCCGTTTCAAGAGCCGGAAACGGCAGGTCGCAGGAATCGTCGTGAGGCGAGTGCTGGTAGCCGTTCCCATCGTTGTGGCGGTGACGGCAGCAGTGTTCGCGCTGGCGGCGGTGAGCCCCTTCGACCCTTTGGATGCGTATCTCAAAGGTCAGGCGGGCAACCTGACCGAAGCGCAGAGAGTCTCGATTTCTCACCAGTTGGGGCTGGATAGGCCCTGGTGGGAGTCGTGGTTGGTGTGGCTGCAGGGCCTGGCGGTGGGCGACCTTGGCATTTCGAGGTCCTACTCACAGCCGGTGACGCAGGTGCTCGCCGAGCGTCTGCCGTGGACGATGCTGCTCGGCGCCTGCGGACTTGCCGGAGCTATCGCGCTGTCATTCGTTCTGGCACTGTGGGCTGCGGTGCGGCGCGGGGGAGTGCTAGACCGGCTAGTCCTGTCGATCTCGACGGTGATTCAGGCGACCCCGCCCTTCGTCGTTGCACTCGGCGGCCTCGGCCTTTTTGCGTTGGCCTGGAAGCTATTTCCCACCGGAGGCCTGACCTACCCGGGCGAGCCCGTGACTTTCTCCTCTACGGTGGCGCACCTTACGCTGCCAGCTGTCGTTCTTGCGATTACGCAGGTGCCGTGGCTGGTGCTGTCGTTGCGTGAGTCCATCGTCGAGGTCATGGACTCCGGCGCGGTCACCGGAGCGCAGGTCCGCGGCATTCCGCGCCGAACGATTATTTTCTCCCATATCCTGCCGACCGCAGTGCCGCCTTTCCTCGCGCTCATCGGCGCGCGACTGTCTGAGCTGGTCGTCGGATCGACACTGGTGGAGGCGGTCTTCGCGTGGCCTGGGCTCGGAACCGCGCTGGTCAAATCGGCTCAGAGCTTGGACTTTCCGCTGCTGAGCATTCTCACTATCGCGACGACGGCTATCGTCCTGCTCGGAAATCTGCTTGCCGACGTCGCCTTCGTCGTCCTCGACCCACGGGTGGATGCAGATGCTTAAAACGACAAAGAGGCCGGTCGCCCCGGTCGTGGCCGTGGCGTGCCTGGTCCTCATCGCTGCCTACGCCTTTTTAACTCCGCTGTTTCACGACTCCGACCTGGTGCTCACCGACTTCGCCAATTCCGGTGTCGCCCCGGGGCCTGAGCACTTCTTCGGTACCGATTCGAAGGGGCACGACGTTTTCGTTCGAGTTGCTGCGGGAATGCGCATTTCCCTTTTCATTGCACTGGTCACGGCAGTGTGCTCGGCGATCGTCGGTATCGTCCTCGGCGTTACCGCAGGCATGCTCGGCGGGCGCGTCGACCGCGTCATTATGCGCAGCGCCGACGTCACCAACGCGCTGCCGCACCTGCTACTGGGGCTGCTCATCGTCAGCCTTTTCCGAGGCTCGGTCCCCGCAATCATCATCTCCCTGGTACTGACGCACTGGGTGACCATCACCCGAACGGTCCGTGCGTCCGTGCTGCATCTGCGGGGCGCCGAGTTCGTCGAGGCCGCGCTCCTGTCCGGAATGAGCCGCGCACGCGTGCTAGCTCGGCACGTTGTTCCGGCGGCACTGGGGCAGTCCTTGGTCGGCCTTATCTTGCTGATCCCGCACGCAATCTGGCACGAGTCGACGCTGTCTTTCCTTGGGGTGGGCCTGCCGCCGCACAAGCCGTCTCTCGGGACTCTGCTTGCCGACGCCGAGGGCGCCCTGCTTCTCGGCCATTGGTGGATTTTGGTGTTTCCCTCGTTTTTCCTCGTCGCCACAACGTTGTGTATTGCGGCCGTCGGCACGCATTTGAAGGAGCGGGTGACCGGACAGGAGGTGCTGGTGTGAGTGCTCGGGAGGGCGTCGGCAAGCGAGAGAAGCTGCTGGACATTGAGAGACTGACAGTGCGGATTCCCCTGCGCGGTGGTGACGTGGTGCATGCCGCGACGGGCGTGTCCCTGACTGTGGGTAGGGGAGAGGTCGTCGCGGTTGTGGGTGAGTCGGGCTGCGGAAAGTCGATTATTGCCTCGGCGGTGGTTGGCATGCTGCCGCCGCACGCGAGAGTAGAGGGGCAGGTGCGTTTCTATCCGCGCGAAGGGGCAGCTGACAGTGGTGCAGAAGCGGAGAGGAACGCCGAGCCCATCGAAATTCTGGCGCGGCGACGTACCGGCGCGGGCCTTGCTCGCACTGACGAGGAGCTGGCGGGGCGGCAAATCGCGCTAGTACCGCAGTCGGCGGCGACGTTTTTGACACCGGTGCGCACGGTCGGGGCACAGCTAAAAGAAACAATTTCCGTTCTGGGGCGCAACCACACGGTGGAGGAGATGCTGCGGCGAGTCAGCCTGGATGCGGAGGTCGCGGCGCTGTATCCCCACGAACTTTCCGGGGGTATGGCGCAGCGCGCAGCAGTGGCATTCGCCCTGGCTGGCGACCCTGCTCTGGTGATTGCTGACGAGCCGACGGCCTCCCTCGACCCCGACCTGACCATGGCCCTGCTGCGCATGCTTCGCCAAATCGCCGACAGTGGTGTGGGAGTCATGCTAATTACGCACGACATTTCCGAGCTGCGCGATAGCGGCATCGCCGACCGAGTTGCAGTGATGTACGCATCGCGCCTTGAGGAGACGGGACCGGCAAAACAGGTGATTGAGGCCCCAGCCAGCGAATACATGCGCGACCTGCTCGCAGCGCTGCCCGAAAACGGCATGCGGCCGATGCCCGGCGTGGTGCCGAGCTTGACGAACCTGGACGAGGACTATTGCTACGCGCGCAGGCTCGAGGAGGCGGGGAAATGAACGAGGAGGCTGTGGTGAGTAAGGCGTTGGTGAGTGAGCAGGCTTCGGTGAGCTGTGACGCGCAGGCGAGTGGCAAAGCGCTGGTCGCCGAGAACGTGTCGAAGTCATTCGGCGCCAAGGACGGCTCTGCGAGAGTCGTTTTATCGGACGTTTCCATCAGGGTTGATCCAGGGCAGATCGTCGGGCTTCGTGGGCCTTCGGGGGCTGGCAAGTCCACGCTCGGCCGTATCCTCGCAGGCCTGGAAGTGCCCGATTTAGGGCAGTGCTTCTGCGACGGGGTGCCGGTCGGCGCTGTGCGCAGCCGCGCCGGGCAGCGGGTTCGTGGCCAGATTGGGATGGTGTTTCAGTCTCCCCGAAGGTCCTGCGACCCGCGGATGACTTTGGGGCGCACCATTCGCTCAGCCGCACGACAGGGGCGGCAAGGGCGGCGGGATGGTCAGCGAACCGGGAAAAGTGTGGACATCGACGAGCTCATTCGAAACGTTGGGCTGACTCCGGACCTTCTCGATCGCTTCCCTAGCCAGGTCTCAGACGGGCAGCTCCAGCGTGCCGCAGTCGCTCGCACCCTGGCCGCCGGTCCACGCTACCTCATCTGCGACGAGATGACCGCCATGCTCGACGCCGCCAACTCCGCGGCAATCGTCGAGGTCATCCGGGATTTCGCCGTATCTGGCGGCGGTGTTCTCATGATTAGCCATGAACACAGGCTTCTCGCCGCCGTGTGCGACGGCGTCGTCGCCTTAGAGTAGCGATATTGCTTAGCGCCCAGCTTGGAGTCATTGAACCTTCACTGCCTGTGATCGCCGATAGAATTTAGGAATTAGGATAGCCATACCTATGGCAGGCAGTGTAGGCTCTCCTTTTGTTGGTTGAATGGTTGGCTATCAATCGTTACTTGCTTGAAGGGGCTCTTCCGGTTTTGGGGTGCGTAGCGGGGTGAGGTAGAAATCGACGGGTTCAGCGGGTCACCACAACATGTAGGGGTCCCTGGTGTGAAGATGAAAGTTCCTACACAACCATCTAAACCCACCAGGGACCCGTACTGTGAAGCCTACTGGAAATCTCGTTGCTGACACTATTTGCCGTACCGCGGAAATCGGACTTGCCATCACCGGTGCCGCTGATGCCGGAGCGTTGACCATCATTGAAGCCACGCCAGTAGCCGTTGTCGGCGTGTGCCCGGACTGCGGACAGTCAGGAAAGCTGCGCGACCACATCACCCGTCGACTCGTTGATCTTCCTGTCGTTGGATTCCCCACTAGGCTGCACATAAAAGTCCCCAGGTTCCGGTGCACAGCCGACTCATGTAAGAGGAAGATCTTCCAAGAATCTTTAACCTGCGCGGATGACGGCGCCAAGCTCACTTATCGGGTTACTCGCTGGATCTTGCAACGCCTTGCTATTGACCGGATGAGTGTGTCAGCCACCGCCAAAGCACTCGGTGTGGGCTGGGACCTGGTCAATAAAGTCGCACTAGATGCCTGCCGCCAGCTTGTCTACGGCGACCCCTGTCACCTAGACGGAGTTCGCGTCCTTGGAGTCGATGAACATGTATGGAAACACACCAGAAAACCAGGTCAGGCATCAAACCGGAAGAGCCCTTTTAGTACTACTGGTGGATTTCGGTTTTGGTGGGGATTAACGCCGCCGGCTTCGGTTTTTCCGTTGAGGAGGTCGTTGACTACTT
>NZ_KV797569.1:0-75085 GCF_001809405.1 Corynebacterium sp. HMSC055A01
AAGTAGTCAACGACCTCCTCAACGGAAAAATCGAGGCCGGCGGCGGTAATCCCCCCACCACCAAAACCTAAATCCACCAGTAGTAGTGAACGACCCATGTTCGTCTACCGTGAGCCGCGTTATGGCAGTGACGTGTTCTCGTCGGGCACAGTCATAGTTCCCGGCGTTGCCAGCGACAGGGTTCTACACCCAGCAGCGGGACCGATCAAAATCACCCGCACGGGGAACGACCCTGCTGGTGGTTTCGATTTTGATGAAAGCGAGGAGACATAGCCCCTCGCCAACTCCCCGTAGCTGGCGAACAGTAGCTCCTGGCGCTGGCGCTCGTTGGTGAGTTTGCGTGCCACATCGAAAGCCTTATCGACTTCCCGGTCCAAGTTGTTGTGAGCCTTGAGCAGAATTGGGTCCATCGATAACGGGTTGTAGTGCTCCGCGAGTGACCGCTGGGGGTGCCGCTCGCGTGCCCGCAGCACCAACTGTCCAGCGTCGATGATTCGCTGCTGCGCCTTCTCATCTAGTTCACACAGAGCTGGTCCGCAGTTGTAGCTCCCGATGTACTCCGAAAAACGGAAAAAATAAATAGTGGGGATACATCAACCTTCCACTTTCCATTCTTCCGGCTCAGAGTATTGAGGGGTCTGGGACCGGGTCCGTAAACCCTTTATGTTTTTCGCGCACAGCGGTTTTTAGCGACGCACCCTATAGGTTTTCCGCAGAACTTATATGTGTTTCTGTGCACCCCATATGTTGTCTGTTTTAGCGGTATTTCGTTGTTAATTCCGCACGCGCGCATCAAATGGTTATTTATCGACGACACTCCGTCGAGTTCAAGTTCAACGTGTAACGCGAGGCGTTAATGACGTTTCGCGTTATTGGGGGTAGGTTGAAGAGCGCTGTCTCTAACTCGGGTTTTCGTTCGGCCTCGGTCCATTCCGCTACCTCGTGTGAAGAATCTGCAAGCGGTATCGAACCGTTGAACTATTAGGTTCCCCCACAGTTCCCGTGCCTGCACGCATCGAGAAGGACCAGGTGGTGAACTCGAATGACTCGCCTGGTCCAACGTGTGTGCGCTCGGCGCGTGGTTTAACCCTTATAAGACTTGCCGGTCACAGCCTCAGCGTTTCGCTCGTGCAGCCCGCAGGCCGTTCAAGATCACGATGACTTCGGCGACTTCGTGTACCAACACGACGGCGGCCAAGCCCAGTACACCGCTGATCGCCAGTGGCATCAACACGATGATGATGGCCAGAGACAGCACGATGTTTTGGTTGATGATCCTGCTGCCTCGGCGGGCGTGCTGCAGCGCCTGCGGGATCAGCCGGAGGTCGTGGCCAGTGAAGGCGACGTCAGCGGACTCGATCGCGGCGTCAGAGCCGGTTGCTCCCATCGCAATGCCCACCGTTGCGCCCGCCAGTGCCGGCGCGTCGTTGATGCCGTCGCCGATCATCGCCGTCGGCGTCTTGGAGGAGAGTTCGGCGACGATGCTTGCCTTGTCCTCCGGTCGCAGCTCGGCGCGCACGTCGTCGATTCCGGCGATTTCAGCCAGCGCCCGGGCGGTGCGAGTGTTATCGCCGGTGAGCATGCTCACTTCCACGTCGTTGTCGTGCAGGGACTGCACGGCATCGGGCACCTCGGGCCGCAACTCGTCGCGCACCCCGATCGCCCCGGCGAGAGCGTCATCGACGGTGACTAGGACGCAGGTCTGGCCTTCGGACTCCATGCGCTCAACGTCCGCCTTCAGTGGCCCGGCGTCGATCCATCGGGGGCTGCCGACCAGCACCCGTCGGCCTTCGACGGTGCCGCCGATGCCATGACCGGCTTCCTCGCTGATATCCAAGGCGGTGGGCGCTTCGGGCTCCGCTGCCACGATCGCCGCGGCGAGGGGGTGCGTCGATTGCTGCTCAACCGCCGCCGCGAAGGAAAGCACCTGCGCCCGATCGAATCCGTCTGCCGGGACCACTCCGGTAACCTCGGGCTGGTTGCGGGTAAGGGTTCCGGTCTTGTCTACCGCTAGGTGACGGATGCCGCCGAGTCGCTCGAACGCCGCGCCGGACTTGATGACTACTCCGAACTGGCTGGCCGCGCCGATCGCGGCCACGACCGTCAGCGGCACGGAGATTGCCAGCGCGCACGGCGACGCTGCGACCAGGACCACCAGCGCACGGGTGATCCAAGTCTCGGGGTCGCCCAACAGCGAGCCGATCACGCCGACCAGCACCGCCAGGATCATCACCCCGGGCACTAGGGGTTGGGCAATTCGGTCGGCGATCCGGGCGCGGTCACCCTTCTCCGCCTGCGCCTGCTCGACGAGGTCGACGAGTGTGGTCAGCGAGTTGTCCGTTCCAGCTGCGGTCGTCTCGACCTCCAGCACACCGGCGGAGTTGATCGCTCCCGCGGGTACCTCGTCGCCGGGCGCAACCTCCTCCGGAATGGATTCTCCGGTGATCGCTGAGGTGTCAAGGCTGGAGCGTCCGGACCGAATGATGCCGTCCGTGGCGATCCGCTCCCCGGGGCGTACGACCATTAGCTCGCCAACCTCAAGGTCCTTCGCAGCGACCTCGGCCGTCGTACCGTCGCGCAGCACGGTCGCGGTTTGCGGTACCAGCTTCAACAGTGCCCGCAGTCCGCCTTGGGCCCGGTCCATCGCCTTGTCTTCAAGCGCCTCGGCGATCGAGTACAGGAACGCCAGCGCCGCGGCCTCTCCGACGAAACCAAGGATCACCGCGCCGACCGCGCTGATCGTCATAAGCAAGCCAATGCCGAGCTTGCGCTTCGTGACAAGGTTCCGGATCGCTCCAGGTGCGAACGTGTAAGCGCCCAACAGCAGGCCAAGCCAATACAGTACCGTTGCGGGCGTCTCCAAGTCGGACCAGTCCAGCGCCAGTCCTGTAATGAGGGCTACGCCGGAGAAGATCGGTAGCAGTAGCTCGGGGTCCTTCCACCATGGCCGATCGAGCTCTTCGATCTCCGTGGCGGGTTCGTGTTCGCATCCACATGCTGAACTCATGCGTCCGTTCCTTTCTCGCCGCAGCCGGGCACCGAGCACTCGGTGTCGATGCAGGGGGCATTCTCGTCGACGGCCAGCGTCGCGTTGACCAGCGCTTCGAGCGCCGCCGCGAGGTGCGGATCGGCAATTTCGTAGCGGGTCTTACGGCCCTCCGGCTCAGCGACGACGATGCCACAATCGCGTAGGCAGGACAGGTGGTTCGAGACGTTCGAGCGGGTCAGATCCAAGCTTTGCGAAATCTCGGCCGGGTAGCCCGGACCGTCGAGTAGGGTCATCAGGATTCGGGAACGCGTCGGATCAGCCATGGCCCGGCCGAGCCGGTTCATGACGTCGAGGCGCGAAGCAATAGTCAGCATGTGCTGAACAATACAACGTGTGTTGAACTATTCAAAATGCACTGAACTGACGGTTCCGCGAAGGTCCTGCGACCTGCAGGAATTAGTCGATGGGATAGCAGATGACTGATCCTTTGTGGTTCGGCTGCCACCCAACGCGGGAGCGACGTGATCGGCGGGGTCAGTTCAGCATTCGAATCAACGACCAGTGGCGGATCTGTTTTCGGTGGTCCGCCGCGGGGCCAGAGGAGGTTGAGATCGTTGACTACCACTGACAAGCTCCCTCCGGTTCACCCCGGTGAGATCCTCATGGAGGACTTTCTCAAGGAAATGGGGATCACCCAGCACAAGCTCGCCGTCTCCATTGGCGTTCCGCCCCGCCGGATCAACGAGATTGTCCACGGAAAGCGGGCTGTAACCGCGGACACTGCTCTTCGCTTGGCTAAGTTCTTCGGAATGAGCCCCCAGTTCTGGCTCGGGTTACAGGCTCAATATGACTTGGACGTGGCGGAAGACAAGATCCTCTCGGAAATCGAGCGGATTCAACCGGTCCAAGCTGTCTCAGCGTAGCGGTTACCCGAACCAGGTCCGTCAGCGTGAGGATATGCACGCGGATGGTTCGAACTAGGAAATTTGGGGCTGCCGTCGCGTGGACTTGAGTTCCGAGCGCCGCTTTTTCGCTTCGAGACGGCGTCGCACCGAGCTCTGCGTCGGCTTGGTCCTGCGCCGCGGGGGAGGAAGCGGAGCGAGCGCCTCACGCAAGAGGGCGGCCATGCGCTCTCGCGCCTCGGTGCGGTTACGGACCTGCGAGCGCTGCGTCGACGCGCTCACGGTGAGCACTGTGCCGTCCAGGCGGTGTTCGAGGTTGTGAAGGACGCGGCGACGCTGGGCGTCGGAAAGCGATGAGCACGTAGCGATATCGACGGAAAGCTGCACTTTGCTGTCCGTAGTATTGACGCCTTGGCCACCTGGTCCCGACGACTTCGCGAACCGCTCCGTCAGGTCGGCGGCGACGATGACCAGACCCCCGGGGATCCCTGGGCCAGGCGCGATGGTCAGGTCGTTCATACCGCCCAGCTTAGTTAGAGTTGCTTCCGGATCAGACCCGCCGTGCGAGATCAGGGTAGTGTACGACCACTCCGTCACCGTCGACCTCCAACTCGACGTCGACTCCCCGTGTTCCGCTTTCGTATCGGACAGTTTCAGAATCGATGGAGCTGTAGTACTGGTCTGATGCGATCACCTGGAGGGACGGTATATCAATCCAAGCCATGATCAGCTGCGTTTTCGGAACCTGAGTCTCAAGCAGCGTCAAGCGACGAATAGGCATTGTGTTGGTGAGAGGGCACAGACCGAGATCGCAATCGAGTGCGGCTTTCAGATCGGCTGACTGGACGATACCGGGGGAGGGCAGATCTCCAGGCTGGGCGCCCTCTTCATTGGTTTCCGCCGACCACACGCCTTGCTCGGACCTAAACAGCTCGAGGCTTCGCCCCCATCCGTCGCCTTCAACGTTCACCGACACACGTTCAGTCACCCAGTTCTCCGTGGCGCGCCGCTCCCACGTGGCCTCGTATCCATCGCCGTATTGCACTCCGGAAGCGGTCAAACCGGCTCTTAAAAAATGAACTGCGGCCTAGTTCCGGATGAGGGGAATCTCGACATGCTCCCACTTATACGTGCGCTTCATGGTGAGGATTTTCCCACGCTTGATGGTGCGAAAAGGCAGGTAGCTTTCGATTTGGACCACGTACCGAGGACGAGGCATACCGGCAGAATGGTGTATTCAGTAAGTCCGCGACGCAGAAGAATCCCATGAATGAGAGCACGGCCCACACGGCCGTTGCCATCTGCAAATGGGTGAATCGTTTCGAATTGAGCGTGAGCAATCGCGGCCTGGATGAGAGCACCGCGCGAAGCGCCATCGAGGTAAAGACATAAGTCGTCTACGAGGTCATGGACTAGACGTGGGGGCGCTGGGATGAACTCGGCCCCAAAGAGTGTGTGGTTACTTCCACCAATCCAGTTTTGAATAGTGCGGAGACCAGTGGGGATAGAGCCCTTCTCCCCCATCAACTCTCTTTGGAGCTTTTCAAGAAGGCCGATGGAGATGTTGGTTCGGTGGCAAAGCTCTTCTCAATGGAACACAGAACGGTGAGGTTACGCGCAACCTCTTCCGCGCTTTCCTTAAAGCCGCGGACTTCCTCCTTTTGGGCGAGTTCCGCGAGGACAACCTTGTCGACGTTGGGCGCAATACCTTCAATGCGTGAGGAAGAAATCGCCTCAGAACGCATGAGTAAGCGGGCCACAGATTCCAACTGGCCAGAAGCAGCATGACGGTTGAGATCCAAGATCTCTCGCTCGATACGTGCTGCCCGGCTGGTGAGCTCTGGGGAAAACTCCATGCCTTACTTACAAGATGGTCAGGGACATAGACCTAAAAAGGGCCTCCGGCCTTATCGCGCCGGGGAATGCCGGAGCCTGATTCGGGGATCCAGCTCTCGGTAACGTAGTGAGGCTTGTAGAGGCTATCCATTCGTCAGACAGCAAATGAGTGGTTGGATAACTCTTATCCAACCACTCATTGCGGTTTATGCGCTAGATAAAGCTTAAACATACGGGGTTTCAGGGCCATAATTTGGCCTCAATGAGAATGTCAATGACACCTCAATGGGAAGATCAATGAGAACTCTTGTCATTGAAGAGGAATGAAGTTAGCATTGAGCCGTCATTGTTAATATTGAGGGCGGGTATTCATCGTGAACAATTGGTCCGAGAATCAGCTGAGAGAGCTATTGGCTGAGCTTGAGTTGCGCGGCGGTGATTCAACAACAGTCGAGGTCAAAACCGCTCAAGGGGGCATTCCGGACTCTCTACCGCAGACATTGTGCGCGTTCGCAAACATGCCGAGTGGCGGCCTTATCATTCTCGGTGTCAATGAGAAGGAAGGATTCATTGTCACTGGCATTGAGAATCCTTCGGAGATGGAGGCTGCTCTGGCCTCGCAGGCGCGTCATGCCATCACCCCTCCAGTCACAGTGCATACCGACAGTGTGGCAATAGATGGCACGCATGTCGTGATTGCGGAGGTTACGGGTCTTCCGATTATTGATAAGCCTGCTATCTACAGGGGAGAAGCGTATCTTCGAATGGCTGATGGGGACTACCGTATGAGTGCCTCGGAGCTGCGCATGATGGACGTGGCAAAGCTGCATGCCGAAGAGGCAGTGTCCTATGACACGACGATTGTGGAAGGTACGAGCCTTGCAGACCTAGATAGCGACGTGGTGCAAGATTTCTTGGTTCAGGCGCGGAAAAAGAATCGGCGACTATCGGGACTTACTCAAGATGAGGACGTCTTACGGGCGCTAGCGGTGACGACCGCGACTGGAGAGCTGACGCTTGCTGGCCTGTATGCGCTGGGTTTCTATCCCCAAGGGCATTTTCCCTCCTTAGCAGTAACGGTGGCGCAAAGGCTACCAAATGGTTCGAAGCACGGGCGAGTGTTGGGGTTGGAGACCTTTGAGGGGCCCGTTCCGGTGCTGTTGAACTCGGTAATGGGATGGGTAAGGCAACGTTTAGCCGCCGTACGGCGATATCGAGAGGACGGATCAATGGTGGAAGTTCCTGAACTTCCCCTTCCGGCCATTCGAGAGGCCGTGGCTAATGCATTGGTGCACCGTGATCTTGGGCCAAATACGTTGGGTGCGGGTAAATCGATTGATGTCCGCCTATTACCGGACAAGATGGTTATCTCCAGTCCAGGAGGCCTACGGGATCTGACGGTTGAACAGCTCAAGTCGAGAGATCTGGCGCGCCAGGAGATTAACCAGCGGCTCTATAGACTGTGCCGATATCTCAAAGCAGACGATGGCTCTTTTGTTATTGAGGGCGAAGGCGGCGGCGTGCAGCTCATGCTGGATGCCGCGCGAGAGCAAGGACTACCGGAGCCTGACCTGATAGATTCTGGCGTGCAATTTACGGTGAAAATGTGGCGGCCGGACACTCGTGGAGAGGCCCGTATCTGGGAGCCACTACGCAAGGAGGAATCAGGCACCGGCCCGGAACGACGAGTGGATGCACCAGTGACCTTGGAACGCCTGGGTGTTAACGCCCCGCGCGTAGCGGAGGCGCTGCGTACGGCGGCACAACCGCTGTCTATCGGCGAAATAGAAACAGCCACAAACCTTACTCGAGCGCAGGTCCGATATGCGCTGAAGTCACTGGTGAAGGCACGATTCGTGCGTATGGATGGCACGCGCGGTTCACAAGCGACAACCTATGAATGGCTAGCTAACCGCGGGGCTGCAGACGCTTAACCAGCTGATCGTGGTGAACGGGGGCGAGGCAGCCGGCGTCGACGACGCGCCGGGCTAGGTCCTTGTCCCCCATCTTGGCGGCGAAGGCCATGCCCATGGTGATGCCATGGTCGGGGCGGCTGATGAGGGTGATCTCATCGCCGGGATTGATGCGGCCCGGCTCGATGATGCGCAGGTAAGAGCCGCAATCGCCGCGCTCTGTGAAGGACTTGAGCCAGCCGGGCTCGTCCATCCAGCCGGAGAAGGTAGCGCAAGGCTGGCGCGGGATAGAGACCTCGAGCACGCACTCCCCCACCTGAATGCGCTGGTTGATGAGCATATTCGGCCAGGAAATACCCTCGGTGGTGAGGTTCTCCCCAAAGTAGCCGTCACGCAGAACGCGGTTGAGCGTGCCCTCCCAGTAGTCAAGCTCCTCGCGGGCATAGGCGTAGACGGCTTTCTCGGCGCCGCCGTGGTGGGCGTGGTCACCGATGGAATCCCCCACCACGCCGGAGCCGTCACCGTAGGCGGGCCCGGGGACCTCCAAGTCCAGGAAGGGGCGCGGCTGCTTATCGATGCCCGTGTACTCGTGTCGCCCGTGCGGCTCGGGGCGGCGGACAGCGACGTTCGTGGAGATAACCTTCATGCTCACTCATTGTGGCACACCTCACGCGCTTACACGTCGCGATCGCGGAAGAGAGCTTCAGCGGTCACGAGGTCGTAGAAGAAGAGGCGGGGGGCGAGAGGGAGGACGTCGGCAAGCATGGGCATGTCCTCCTTGAGAAGGGGGCTTTCCATGATGATGTCGTTCGCCGCGGCGCGAGACGCCAGGGCGAAGGCATAGGAGATGTAAGGCATCCACGCAGCGGCATTGAGCTCATCAGCCGTGTTTCCGCTGGCAAAGGCGCCCAGCGCGATGAGGGTATGGCTGACGGACATGTCAACGCCCGCGTTTTGCACCAGGGATGCGAGTGCCGTGGCGTCCTTGCGCAGGTGCTCGATGGTGCCCAGCGCATCGAGGGCGCCGTTGTTGGCAAAGCACTCGCGCAGCGCGGCGACGCGGCCGGCCTCCCCCATCAGATCATCGACGGGCGGTGTGGGACTGTGAATGGTCGCGGCATTGAGCAGCATCGGGCGGGTCAGGCCATCTGCGCCGGACTCGCGCACGGCGGTGAGCTCTGGGTTCTCGCTGGCTGAAGGATCGAGGAGAAGATCCAGGTAGCTATCGGCGCTGGACTCGGCGGTGGGCTCCAGCGGCGAGTGGAACAAGCGCGTGCGCGCGAGCGAGCGGGCTTGTTGGTTCACGCTGACGCCGGTCCGCGCCAGGGCGTGGACTGCGGCCTCCGGTTGGGCGCGCAGGCGATCGATGGTGCTGTCGAACATCGCCTGCAGTTTGGGGTTGGGGCTGCGCTGGGAGAGCACGTGGAGCGCGCGGAAGGTGTCCCAGAGCTGCTCCGGGGTCCAGTCCTTTGATGCGAGTGCCGCCGGTGAGCCTTCTGGCGTGATCACGATGGAGGCGCTGGAGGGGCGTGCAGGGGCGGCGAGGTTGGAGGAGGCGCGGAGCTCGCGGACATCGACAAGCAGCGAGCCCTGCTCAGCAAGGTCGGCGGGCAGCTCAAACCCCTCTTCGGTGGGCGTGAGTTGGGTAGGCGCCACCGTGGGCTCGGCCAATGGCCAGACCCAGCCCACCAAATCTGCCTGCGGTTCTGCGTTCTGTTCAATGATGATTTCATCGCCATTGAGCAGACCACGGCTGACGAACGGGGACTTGCGGACGGTGGCCAGCGCCGCATAGATCAGGCTGGTGGATGCGGATGCTTCGTACTCGACAATGCGCCGCTCCAAGCTGCGGGCCTGGTGAGCCTCGCGCTCCCCCGCCGGGAGGGAGTCCAGGTAATCCTCGTAGGACAGCGTGGACCACATCAGGAAAAGCTCGGCCGTTGGCTGTTTGCGCACGGCGTTGGCCAGCGCGGCGTTGGGGACGGCGAGGCTGGTGACCGCCTGCGTGGTCTTCGAGGTGCGCGCCAGCTCCTTGATTTTCTGGCGGCCGTCGATGGTGACGAACTTCGCCAGCGGCAACGGGCGCGGCGAGTGGACGGTGAACATATCGTCCTGATCGAGCTGGCCAGCGAAAATTACTGGCTTATCGGAGTGCTCAGTGGGCTCTAGGCCGATGCGCTTGACGCGGCTGAACAAAGCCTCGGGCCAAACATCGAAATCCAGCTCATAGCCGGCTTCACTGGCCACGACCTCGCGGCGCGAGACCTCGGTGTCCTCGAAGGTGCGCAGGCCTTTTTCCAGTGCGATGGGCTTCTTTGGCGGGGAGGCCAGCGTGTAGCTGAAGGCTGAGTGCGCACCGAGGGCGTCGATGATGCGGAAATCCATGCCGCGCGGGCCGTCGTTGATGGCGCGCATGTGGAGGCCCTCGGCGAGGGAGATGAAGCGGACGTCGACAAGCTGCTCGTCGTGCCACAGCGACACCTTGTAGCGGCCCACCCACGGGTCTTCGTAGAGGTCACCCGGGAAAGGCTCGGCGATGCCTGCGTCGAAGGTCTGCTCCGAAATCTCCTCCTGCTCGCCGCCGAGAGGCGCGTAAGTGAGATCGATGCGCCACTCCCCTTCCGCAATGAGGTGCACGCGCGGCGACTTGGTGAACACGGGCTCGTTGTCGAGGCCCCGGGCGTTGGGCAGGGTGGCGACGTCGAAGTCCCACTCGAAATCGCCGTGCTTGGCGACGTCCACCGGTTCCCTCTGCGGTACCCTCACCTGATCCGGTAGCGGTCCCACTTCCCAGCCGGCCCAGATGCCGAGTGGCTCAGCGTTCTCGAGCGTGCCCTGCGGCGCGATGAGGGTGGTGCGGTCATAGACGATGAACGGCGCCTCATCGGTGATGCCGGTGAAGGTGACGGTCTCGATGAGGTCCTCATCGCCATCGCGCAGGGTTACCTCGATGCGGGTAAAAGGCCCAGGGATGCCGACTTCCAGCGGTTCTTCGGTGGCGAATTCGCGCACCGAATGGGGGCGATCGATGAAATGGGACTTGACCACCCACCGAGGATCAGACAGATCTGCCTCAGGATAGGTAGCCGGCAGCTCCAGCATGAGAATGTTGCTCCCCCGGCGCAGTGAAATCCGGGGACCCTGTTCGGTGAGGTCAGTGGTGACCAACGGCGTTGTGGGAAGTGAATAAATCTCCGCGCTCATTTGCTTCATCATAGGACACGGCGGGGTGGTGTTGCCATGTCGCTGGTAGGCGGCCTGACTGTCCTATCCGTAGGACAGGTGTCCTATTGATAGGACAGTTGGCTATAGTAGGGCCATGGACCCAGTACAACTCCTCAAGAAAAGCCCGCTGAGCCTGAGCGAAATCTCGCGGCGCTCGGGAGTGTCGCGAAATACGCTCAATCTGTGGTTGCGTGGGACAGCTCAACCGAGCTTGACCGGGTTGGCCAAGGTAATGCGCGTGCTCGGATACGAGGTTTCCGTACAGGTAGACCGCATGAGTGATGCCGCGGCCGCGACAGCCGCCAGAGTGCTTCTTGGGGATCTCGCAAGTGAGGAGCCAGACGTTAAAGTCTGGATTGACCGCTTCGTGCAGTGGGGTGACGCTGCGGCCGTCGGTGGCAGCTACCAGGCTCTCATGGAACGGGCCGCGTGGGCCTCCAACCCATATGGCCGCCACGGGGCTCTCCACTTCTTACCGTCAAATCCCATAACGCTTGCCTCAGCGGTTGATGCGAGCGGGCAACCGTGGGCGATGTCGGGTGCTTTTGCAGCTCAACGCAGCTCGGCGCATAGTGCCAGTGGAGGAGAAAAACCTCGATCAACATTGATTTGGTGCACAAATCCAGCAGACATCGTGCCCTCGTTGCCCACTCGGATTCGTGCGAGTGCTGAGCCCGTATCCGGAGGAATCACCCTCGTGCCTGTCGCTGGTGAAGAGCTCACCGGCGCAACTAATGAAGCCGGAATACACTACGTATCACCGCATCAGCTTGCCATTGATGTGTGCGCAGAAAACTACATCGGAGGGGCATAGGTGATGAGAAGAGCAACGAGCCGAGTGAGCTGGGAGCACCATGAGCGGCCGCACGTTTCGGAGTTGGGGACCGACCGTGCGTTATTTCGATTAGCCAAGCAACTTCCTGACTTGGTGTGGAACGCTGCCGCGCTGGAAGGAAACACGTTTACCCTCCCAGAAGTCCGTACGTTGCTCGATGGCGTCACTGTGGGTGGGAAAGCACTTGCTGAACAGCAACAGATCTTGGACTTGTCGGAGGCTTTCAACTTGCTCCATGAGCTGGTTAGCCAACAAGAATTCGCGGTGGACAAAGGCATCAGTGATGCACTCCATGCCGTGCTTGCAAGGAACGAGGCCCTGGACGCTGGTCTTTTCCGTGGTGAAGGGCACGTGGAGGGAGATGGCGGTGGAGTGCGGCTCATGGATGGCGGGTTCATCCCTTTCGACCCTGCTGATGAATTGGGTGAAGCCCATGCCGATTTGCTGGTGTCCCTCCAAGGGCTTGAAAACCCAGTCGAGCAAGCGTTGGCCTATTTCTGCTCTGCCACGCGTAGCCAGTTTTACTTCGATGGAAACAAGCGAACCGCACGGCTTGTGGCGTCAGGCCTCTTGATGAGCAATGGCTACGCAGCACTTAATACCCCTAATGCGAGAAGGCTGGAATTCAACCTTGCCCTCGATGAACTGTTCCGATCCGATGACGCTACGACCTTGATGGACTTCCTGTATGACTGCCTAGAGGAGTCCTCCCAGTAAGCGCAGTCGGCCCTCCGCTTCCGAAGCGGAGGGCCGACGTGGGGGGCTGAATGCTCAGCGCATCCTTTAGTGCATAGTGCTGTAGTGCTTAGCGGAACATCTTCTGCAGAGCGGAGAAGTCAGCCTTGACCACGCCGACAGACTGCAGGAATGCGGCGATGGCGCCGAGCAGGGCAGCCACAACGCCTGCGCCCAAGAAGCCGGCGCCGACGGGGTGGCGTGGCTAAAAGGAACAGAGTTGACGACACCAGCGGACTTGTTGTGGTCAATTGCCTGCTCGGAGAATTCTTCAGGGAGTGGCCGTATGGGGACTTGCCCAGAACACTGTTGACGTCGGCAAGCACTGCGTGGACACCATAAAACGACAAACGGTGAACCCCAGGAGGTGGGATTCACCGTGGTGAGTGAATGGGCAGATTATGCCATCTGCAGCGTGGTCACGCAGGTACCGCCTTCGTCAGAGGTATCCAGGGGAACCTCGCCGGTCTTGCCGTCCTGCTCGATGGTGATGGTGCCCTTCTTGTCGGCCGGCAGCCAGTAGCCAATGAAGCCGTTGTCGAACGTCGTGGTGTCTTCGTTGACTAGCTCATTTCCTTCGTCATCCGTGATGGTGACGTGGATGTCTTCCTGGCTGAGCTCACCGGTGCAGGTGGTCAGGGAGTGGTTGAAGCAGTCGTGCGTACGGGAGAGGTACGGCGCAATAGAGAGGTAGAACTTGTCCTCCGGCAGCGGCAGGGAGGCCTGACCCTGTTCAGTAGCGAGGATGAGCTCGTTCGGGCGCACGGATGCGAGGAGATCGCTATTGCGCTCGTCCTTGGACTGGCGGTCCAGCTTGTCCACGATTTCCTGGCCATCCAACCCTTCGAGATCGAACTCGGCGAGGATCTCCTCGGCAGGCACCTGTTGGATGTCGGTGCTGGAAGCGGCGCTTTTCGAGGCTTCACTCGGTACGGGGCTGTCAGTAGAGCAAGAGGACAGGGTGATGGCTGCGGCGCAGGCGGCAGCAAGAGAAATGAGGCGTTTCATAAGTCTTCCGAATAGGTCCGATTGTGTTGACCCAAGCCTATACCCCACCGGGGTATCAATCAAAGGAATGAGAGAAGGATCATCTTTTTGCGGCACGCGGGATAGACTGTTCCTTATGACTGATACTGCAGGCACAACGCTGCTGCCCTGACCATCGTGGACTCGGTGGGCAACGCGCTTGCCGACGGCGACACGGTCACCATCACCAAAACCCTCAAGGTCAAGGGCGCGCAGCAGCCGCTAAAGGCCGGCACGAAGGTGTGCGGCATCCGTCCCACCGCGGCCTCATCGCCAGCATGTCGGACTCAGCAGTTACGCTGAATTACATGATTACCGGCGCACTCAAAAATAATGTCGACCGCATCTGGGACACTTTCTGGTCCGGCGGCATTTCCAACCCTGTTTCCGTCATCGAGCAGTTCACCTACCTGCTCTTTATCAAGGACCTCGACGAGCGTCAGGTCCAGATTGACAAGCGCCGAGCGCTAGGAGATCCCACCGCGACGGAAGACATCTTTGACGCCAGCCAACAGGATCTGCGGTGGCGCAACCTCATTGAGGACCGTGACATCGCCCGCCGCAAGGCCACCATCATCAACAAAGTCTTCCCCTTCATCAAAGAGATGGGCGGCACGGGCTTCCAAGAACACATGGCCAACGCCTCCTTTGAGATCGAATCTGAGGCCACGCTCTCGCGTGTTATGGAGCTCATTGACCAGCTGCACTTCTCCAACAAGGACATGAAGGGCGACTTGTATGAGTACATGCTGGACAAGCTGTCCACCTCGGGTACGAACGGCCAGTTCCGCACGACCAGCCACATTATCGAGCTCCTCGTCGCGCTCATGGAACCCACACCACAGCAGCGCATCATCGACCCAGCGTGTGGCACTGCCGGGTTCCTGGTGGCTGCCAATGATTGGATTGCCCACCATCATCGCGCAGACCTGTTTAACAAGGACACGCGCACAACGTTTACCAATGAGGGCCTGACAGGCTTCGACTTTGACAAAACCATGGTGCGCATCGCGGCGATGAACATGTTCATGCACGGCTTTGAAGAACCCAACATTTCTTACCGCGATTCGCTGCAACAACTGCCCACAACGTTCGATGAGGCCTTTGACCTTGTCCTGGCCAACCCGCCTTTTGCGGGCAGCCTGGATAAGGATGCCGTCGATCCCAAGCTCAAGTCGGTGACGACGGCCAAGAAGACGGAGATTCTTTTTGTCCACCGCTTCCTGCAGCTACTCAAGCCGGGCGGTCGCGCTGCGGTGATTGTCCCTGAAGGTGTCCTCTTCGGCTCTACCAAGGCGCACAAAGCCCTTCGCAAAACCTTGGTTGAGGATCAGCGCCTTGATGCGGTCATCAAACTGCCCTCCGGCGCATTCAAGCCCTACTCGGGCGTGTCCACCGCCGTCCTGTGCTTTACCCGCACGGACTCTGGCGGTACCGACGAGGTGTGGTTCTATGACGTCACCGCGGATGGCTACTCCCTGGATGACAAGCGCACCCCGCTTCTCGAGCGCCCCTTGCTCGGCCCCTCCCCTGCCTCCCACATCCAGGACTTAAGTGATCCCGCGCTTGCCGACGACCCCACGCCCGTCACTCTCACCGACGAGCAGCTGAAGCTCAACAACCTTCCGGACGTGGTTGCCCGCTGGCATTCCCGTACCACCGACGAGCGTGAGCGCGCTCGCACGGACTACTCCTTCACCGTGCCCAAGGAGGAGATCGCCCAAACCGATTACGACCTCTCCATGAACCGCTACAAGGAGATCGTCCTCGAGGTAGAAGAAACCCGCGACCCCATGGACATCATCGCCGAAATCGAAGAACTCGACCGCGACATCACACAAGGCCTTGCCAACCTTAAGGCCATGCTCAGCGGGAGGAAATAACATGGCTAGCACTGCAAAGCATGATTGGCCGATGGTGCGGTTGGGGGATGTGTGTGAGGTCGTTTCAGGCGGCACGCCGAAGACGAGTGTTGAGGAGTATTGGGGCGGTGAGATCCCATGGGTGACTCCTGCCGATCTGAGCAAGCTCAAGGGACTCGAAATATCTTCTGGGGAACGAGCTATTACTCAAAGAGGTGTTGACAAAAGCTCTGCCGTGCTTCTTCCTGCAGGCAGTGTAGTGCTTTCGAGCCGTGCACCAATTGGTTATGTCGCAATCGCACAAGTACCCATGACTACGAATCAGGGTTGCAAGAGCTTCATTCCTTCCTCCGAAATAGATGCACGCTACCTAGCCCACTATTTGCTATCGCAGAAAGATGCCCTTCAGTCGCTGGGTACAGGTGCGACATTCAAGGAACTCTCAAAAACAAGGGCCGCGGACATCCGAATCCCCTTCCCTCCCCTCGACGAGCAGCGCCGCATCGCGGCGGTTTTGGACGAGGTTGGCCGGCTATCCTCAATACAGATAAAGAAAGTCGAAGGCCTTGAAGCTCTAAAGCGGGTTGTCGTTGAAGAGTTTCTAAAGGCAAGGGGGGATCAAGAAGTTGAGCTTGGTACCATCTCCGAAATTCAATCTGGAATTACAAAGGGTAGAAAGGTCTCGAAAAAGAGTACAACCTCGATAGTGCCGTATCTTTCGGTTTCCAATGTTAAGGATGGATTCCTTCAACTGCATCCGATTAAGGAAATCAACGCGACAAATGACGAAATATCGCGATATCAGTTGCAACGGGGCGACATCGTTCTAACAGAAGGCGGGGATCCCGACAAGCTGGGGAGAGGAACAGTGTGGAATAACGAGATCCCGGTTTGCATCCATCAAAACCACATTTTTCGCGTCCGCATTCTGCAAGACTCGACTGTAATGACGCCTGAAGTGCTGGCTGCGATACTTAGTAGTTCGAGGCCTAAGAAGCATTTCTTGAGGTCAGCGAAACAAACAACTGGAATTGCTTCAATAAATAAGTCGCAGCTTTCTCGAACACCGATCCCAAATTTGACGCGAGATGACGTAAGAGCCTTATCGCTTCAAATTGAGTTATTGAAGTTAGAACAAGAAAGAGCTGAAACTCAGCGTTCCTCTTTTGAGGAGCTTCGACAGTCCCTATCCACTCGCGCATTTCAAGGAGAGCTCTAGTGGCTATCGAAAGATGGGAAGCCTACATGATTTCGGTGTTGGAGGCTCTTAACGCAAATGGTGCTGAGCTCCGGCGTAGGGAGCTCATCGAGATAACTGCGTCTTATGCGGGCATTACTGACGAAGAGAGGCTTGAGACCATTGCGTCGGGGCAGTCGCGCTTTGAAAACCGTGTTGGGTGGGCGTTGACATTCCTTAAGAAGGCGAATGCCATTACTTCACCGGCGCGGGCGCGTTTTCAAATTACAGATTTTGGCCGTGACCTGTTGGCGCGCTACCCCGAAGGAATGACGGAGAAGCAGCTGTTGGGAGAGATTGCGGGCACGGAAGCGGCACTTACGTGGCGGGGCAGGAATCCTGGGCATAAGGCTGGGGACGAGGTGGGCGTCGATAAGCAAGATGTCCTTCCAGAGGCCGAGAGCGAGCTCGATCCGGTAGAGCAGGTGGAAACCGGTGTGTCTCGTAACAACGAATTCGTGGCTGGTGAGCTGTTGACTCGGTTGCACGACAATGAGCCGGCGTTCTTTGAACAGGCAGTGCTGGACTTGCTCATGGCTATGGGATATGGCGGAACGCAGGGCAAGGCCACGCGTACGCAGTTATCCAATGATGGTGGAATCGACGGGATTATTGACCAGGATGCGCTGGGCTTGTCGCGGATTTACGTGCAGGCTAAGCGGTATGCGTTGGATAAGAGCATCGGCCGACCGGCTATTCAGGGATTCGTGGGTGCGCTGCAGGGTGCGCAGGCGGATCGAGGGGTGTTCCTGACTACAGCGACGTTTTCGGATAAGGCGCAGGAGTATGCGGATGCGGTGTCGTCACGCGTCGTCTTAATCGACGGGGACAGGTTGGCGGAACTGATGATCCGCTACGGCGTGGGCGTGCAGGTCAAGCGGACTGTGGCACTGGTTGAGGTGGACGAGGATTACTTCGAGTAGATAGAGGCGGATTCTTGCGTTTGCGGGAGCGAGTACAGCCTTTCGCTGCGTTTAAAAAAGGACAGGCGCCCAGCTCAACGAAATGGAGCTGGGCGCCTGTCATTAGTCGGGTCAGGGAAACTATTTCCGCCCTTTTGTCTTAAAAGAGTTAATGGCGATGACCTAAGAAGCCAATCTCTAGAAAGGGAGCTTGAACCCTAGTTGCGGCAGGAAGGCCACAACACCAATACCTGCGGCGGCAAGAATTGCCAAGACGATGGCGATGATTCCGCCAGTTGAGGAACCGCTGTCATTGGTCTTGTTGGGCTTCGGTGCTGGAGTGGTTGTGGTCGGCTTTGCGGGCGCGGTGGATGTAGGCGCAGAGGTGGACTTGGTCGTGGTCGGCTTGGGCTTGGTAGTAGTTGGCTTTGCCGTGGTCGGCTTCGCGGGTGCGGTAGGAGTAGCTGCCGGGGTGGTCTTAGCCGGACGGGTTGTGGTTGGTTTCGTCGAAGAAGGAGGCACAACGGAAGTGGTCGGTGCCGTGGTTGTGCTAGTGGACGGAACTGGTTCAGAGGTCGGCGGCGTAGTAGAGGCCTCAGCTTCGGATTGTTCCTTCGCGAGGTAGGCGTTTTCGCAAGCACCAGCAAGGGTGACAGTGGAGCTGAAGGGCAAGGTAAAGCCCATGACTTCGAGGCCTGCTACGGCTTCGAATTCATCCTCGAGAGGTTGCAGACGAAGCTCCCCCGGCTTCATGAGATTGGTCAGCTTTTGAGAAGTAGTGGGGAAACCAGCCTGTAGACCTGTGGAGTACGAGGGCACCTGTGCCCGAAGATCCATGGCAGAATCCTCGACTTCACCGTTCTGTGAGTTCACTACGGGGAGATCGCCGTAGGGATACTCAGCGAGTTCGCTGGGAGTCCAATTGCGCGCCACTTCCCAATTGAAGGGATATCCGTTGGCCGCCCACTCCTTGTATTCGGCCTCAGTGTCAGAATTGGTGAATACGAGGTAGGAAGCGTCCAAGCGGTCGTAGCCCTGAGCCACAAGCTCAGCCTCAGTGGGGAGCGCAAAGCGGCTGAGAGACCAGAAACTTAGCATGTTGTGGGTCTGAGGGGCGGAGTCTAGGCGGGCAAAGCTGTCCGCATACTGTGGGAAGTCCTGGCGCATGCGGTTCTGCAGTTTGGTTTGTTCCTCGAGTTTCGCAGCGAAGTACTTCTTAGAGATTTCCTTTTCCGCGGAGTCGAGGGAGACCACACAAATCTCTTTGCCGTTGCGAGTGTCCAGCTGAGCATCGAGAGCAGTAGCGGAAGGGACAGAAACCAAGGAGAGCGAAACAGCTATGGAGACTCCAAGACCGAGCCGAGAGTATGTCATGAGAGAGTTCAACTTTCAGAGAAGAGAAATAGTGACCTTGTAGTTATAGCCCAAGATTGTGTCTGAAGTCTTGGTTATTAGTAATCAAAATTATTTTTATGGATCTGCTTGTTTGTTGGCTTGCTGCCTTGAAGAAACGATGCATGCCGCAGCATGAAATTGAGTAGGCATTCATCGGGCACGAGGAGCTGCGTTCGCTCTTTCGAATTTTTCGAATTGCCCTATGATGGCCTTATGGATGAGGCACGGAATCACCGCCCCCACACGACGCTTCCGCCGCAGGACCTGAAAGCCATGCTTGACGTGAGCAGGTTCTTAGAGCAGCAGTCGGGACCTACTGCGCTAGTGGGGCCCGACGGGCAGGCGGTAGATCTGCCCGAGGAGGCATTGAGCGTGTTGTTAGACGCAGTTCACGCGATGCAGCAAGGAAAGGCCGTGACTGTTGCGCCCGTAGACCAGTTGCTCACAACGCAGCAAGCGGCAGATTTCCTGGGCATTAGTAGGCCGACTCTGGTGAAGAAGCTTGAGGATGGATCGATAGCATTTGAGCGCACTACCGGTGGAAGACATAGGAGAGTGCGGCTCCTTGATCTATTGCGGTACCGAGATGGGTTGCGGTGTGAACGCCGCAAAGCACTGCGAGAGCTGGCGTCCGAGGCCCAGCGTGTTGGTGCCTATGACGTAGATACTCTAGATAAAACTGACGGCTCTGTTGACATTACGCAGATCTTTAAGAACGTCCGCAAGGAAGCGGCGCAGAAGGCTCGGCGTGGATAGTCTGTCAGCGCATCTGGATGGGGTCATGCAACGAGCCATCCACATAAGCCATCACAAGCGGTCGTCACGGTCCAGTAGCGAAATAACGTCGGTTTCCAGGACGCAGATTGTCTGTGTGCCTTGGCTGCGGGGCTGTGGCGGCTGGCTGTGAATAAGGCTCTGGAGCGTGGCTCAAAATTCCGGCAGCCACTAACTGCTTCACGGGGCTATCTGGGGATGAGATGGGGACAATTCGAACGATGGCTTGATCGCGGTCAGTGATGACCACGTTGTGACCCGTAGCGGCCACTGCACGCACTATGTGGTCAGAACGCTGGGTGAGTTCGCGCAAAGAAATACTGGTCATCGTTTTAGCTGCCTTGTCTGAACATCCGGTGGACGGGTGTTTTGTCCTTCTCTATTGGTGTCCTTGTTTTGATTGGTGGACCTTGGAACAGCCAACTGTAGAACTGCAGGACAACGGTGATTTTAGTGGCGTATTTAGGCAAGGACAAGGGGCGAATGCAGTGATTAACCAGGGAGGACGGCGATAGGTCAGGGAAGAGAGAGGCTGAAGAGATTGACCCGGGAACGGAGTAATTCTGGTAGCTAGGTATCGGGTGGTGACTTAGAATTACTGGAATCAAGCTGTATTCGATATGACACCACGTCCCTGGTGATGTGAAAACTTGTCCCTGGAGAACTCTATGGTGACCACTACTCCCCCGACTGCCGGACGCAACGGTGTGCCAGGTGGGCCTGCACGCAGCAACTTCGGCTTTGTACGTTACGTCTGGCCCACGGCGTATGAGGAGTGCCTGAAGGTAGAGCGGTTCGTGGATGCGGACCCGGTGATTTCCTGCTTCTATGCGCGCAAGGTGCTGGAGCGAGTGGTCAGCCACATCTGGGTGCTCCGAAATTTGGGTGACACTCAGTACCGTAGCTTGGCGGAGATGACCCGAGACCGCGCCTTCACTAAGTGTGTGGACAATAAGACCATGCTGCGCAAGATGACTCTCGTGCGCAAGAGCGGCAACGACGCCGCGCACGCAGACGACATGGAAGGCAAGCAAGCGCCGACCTCCCCGCAGAGGGCGCGGAAGGCGGCGGCGCACCTCTATGACCTCATGGCCTGGGCGGTGCGGTACCACTCGGCCAACCCTCAGGCCGCACCGGGTCCGCAGGCGGCTTTTGATACTAACCTGCTGGGCCAAGCCACAGCTGACTCTTCAGGCATTCACGTTGCTGGGCGCTCCCAAGCGCAGACCGCCGCGTACCTCAAGAAGCTAGCGCAGCAGGATGAGGAGCTAAAGAAGAACCGGCTGCTGCTCGATGAGGCCAAGGAAGCCGCGCGTGAAGCGGAGGAGAAGCGCCTTCGTGAGGCCGCCCAGTTCGAGCTCAAGCGGCGGAGCACGGAGATTAAGGCGAAGGCGGAGATCGCTGATGCCCAGGAGCAAGCCGAAGCAGAGCGCGAAGCTGCACGGCAGGTGAAAGACGAACTTGCTGCCAAGATTGAGGCCCTCCAGGAGCAGTTGGCTGAGCAGCAAGCAGCCGCGGCAGAGCGCGCTGGGGTGGCAGCACCGTCGGCTGCGCCTTTGGCAATCAGCGAGGCCGAGACGCGCCGACAGCTCATTGATCCGATGCTCGAAGCAGCAGGGTTTAGTGATGATTCAATCACTCGAGAGCTCGAGCTGCGCGGCATGCCCAATCCCTCCGGCGTTGGCTACGCAGATTATGTCTTGTGGGATGATGACCGCACACCGCTGGCCGTCATCGAAGCGAAGAAATCGATGGAGTCTATGAGCGTGGGCGCTCAACAGGTGAAGCTGTACGCGGACTGCATCGAGCGCGAATACGGCACACGGCCGGTCATGTTGTGTACCAACGGCTATCACATTGACCTGATCGATGATGCCGCTAACCTTCCTGGCTCCGGTGTGGGCTATCCCGCCCGAGAGGTCGAAGGTTTCCCCACCGCGCAGCAATTGCGACGCATGATCGGGCGGCGCACCATGCGTGCCCTATTGAGTGAGACGGCGGTCGATACGGAGATTGCTGGCGGCGGCGCCCGCACGTATCAGCTCGAGGCCATCCGTGCGGTGACGGAGACGTTGGAGAGGCGGAGGCGTCGCCAAGCATTGCTGGTCATGGCGACGGGAACTGGTAAGACGCGTGTGGCCGTGGCCACCGCCAAGCTGTTGCGCCAGGCCGGCTGGGTGGGCAAGGTGCTGTTCCTGGCGGACCGCACTGCCTTGGTCAATCAGGCGCACAAGGCCTTTGTGAGCATGTACGCGGAGTCCACGCCCGTGAACCTCATCAAAAATCCTGAGCAGGTAGGTGATGTGTACGTCACTACCTACAACACCATGATGAACCTGATTGGGGATGACGGAGACAAGCCGGCCAAGTTTGGGCCGTTCGACTTTGACCTCATCATCGTGGATGAGGCCCATCGCTCCGTGTACAACCGCTTCAAGCGCATCTTGGAGTACTTCGATGCCTACGTGGTGGGGCTGACGGCGACGCCGAAGAGCGAAATCGACCATGACACATATGCGCTCTTTGAGATGGAGGATAAAACCCCGTCCTTCGAGTACGGCCTCGATGAAGCTGTGGCAGACGGAAACCTCGTTCCCTTCAAGACGGCTCGGCAGGACTCACTCTTCCTGCGCCGGGGTATGTCCTATGACGAGCTTTCCCCCGAGGAGCAGCTGGCGTGGGACACGTCCGATTGGGGTACCGACGAGGACGGTGGGCGCCTAGATCCGCCCGGACAGATTTCTTCAGCGGAGATCAACCGCTACCTGTTCAACAAGGACACCATACGCAAGGTGTTGAAAACCGTAGTGGAGAACGGGATTCGCGTGGGCGGCGACCAATTGGGAAAGACCATCATCTTCGCCCGGACCCAACGCCACGCGGAACTTATCAAGGAAGTCTTTGACGCGACGTTCCCGGAGTATTCGCGCACTGGTGCCTCCGTGATCACCACGCACACAAAGTATGCGCAGTCGGCCTTAGACGAGTTTGCAAATCCGGACGGGGACGTCAACATCGCGATTTCCGTGGACATGCTGGACACTGGCGTCGACGTACCCGAGGTGGTTAACCTCGTCTTCTTCAAACCCATCTACTCCCCCACCAAGTTCTGGCAGATGGTGGGCCGAGGGACGCGATTGCGCCCGGACCTCTTCGGGCCGGGGATGGACAAGACGCACTTCCTCATCTTCGACTTCTGCGGCAACGTGGATGAGTTCTACAAGGGTGAAGCCCGTGATTCGGCCACGGGACGCCCGCGATCGCTGTCGGAAAAGCTTTTTGATGCCCGCGTGGGATTGCTCGCGCAGCTGGACAAGCACTCCGATGCCCCAGAACTGCGCGCCGAGCTTGCCGACTCCCTCCACGCCTCAACGGCGTCTGTGCCGCTAGGCCACATCATGGTCCGGCCCGGCGACAAAGAAACCCTGATGCGCTACCGCGAGCGCTCCGCCTGGGACGACGTGAATGAGGAAAAGGCTGAGCAGCTGCGCCGCCATCTCGCACACCTGCCGCTGAACACAATGAAGGAACCAGAGACAGCTAAGCGCTTTGATCTGGTGATTCTGAAGCTCCAAGTGGGGTTGCTCGACCACAGCCCCGAGTTTGCGGCATTGCGCCAACGCGTGGAGGGTATGGCGAATGATCTCATGGCCGTGAGCTCCACCATCCCCATGGTGGCCGAGCGGCGGTCCTTCCTCGAGCGCGCGCTGGATCCGGAGTGGTGGAAGAACGTTACGGTCGAGGACCTCGAGACCATCCGCATCGGCATGCGTTCGCTCATCCAGTTCGTGCCCAAGGGAAAGCGCAACGCCGTGACCCTCGACATCCAAGATGAGATGGGTGAACTCACGATCGATGATGAGATGCCTGGGCGGCTGCCCGGAACAGGCTCTTACCCCTCTCAGGCCGAACAACAGCTGCGTGATGTGCTGCAGGAACACGACAACGATCTCGCGATGATCAAGTTGCGTAGTGCACGTGCGCTTAACGCAGAGGATGTTGCCGCGTTGGAAGCCATGGTGGCTCAGGCTGGCGGGGGAAGCGTGGGCTTCGAGGAAAGCATTGACAAGCTGCGGGAACGCATGGGTGGAGACAGTATTCCTGCCTTCATTCGCCGCTTGGTAGGTCTTGATGAAGCTGCAGTCCAGGAGCAATTTGCGGACCTTCTCAGCAACACTTCGTTCAGCGCCGCCCAAATCCGCTTCATCAAGATGCTGGTGGACGTGCTGGTTCACAACGGTGGCGTGGCCTACGAGGAAATTTTCCAGCCGCCCTTTGATGAAGAGGGCTCTGTCGTCGATATCTTCTACAACAAGACCGATGTCATCGTGGATTTGCGCAAGCGCCTTGAACGGATTGAAGCAACGGCACAGGCTAACTAAGTGCCGCCGCTCTGCGGGAAAGGACGCGGTCTAGCTGGGTCTAACTGGGGTGATGTCCGTACGGTGACTACACTGTCTAACCATGACTAACCCGAGCGATAACACCACCCACCGCTACACGCCGGAGCTCGCCGCGCAGATTGAAAAGGCCTGGCAGCAGTACTGGAAGGACAACGGCACGTTCAACGCGCCGAACCCAGTCGGTCCGCTCGCGGAGGAGGGTAAGGAACTTCCCGCGGAGAAGCTGAACATCCAGGACATGTTCCCCTACCCTTCGGGCGCAGGCCTTCACGTGGGCCACCCGCTGGGCTATATCGCTACGGATACCTATGCGCGTTATCAACGCATGCTGGGCAAGAACGTCCTGCACACGTTGGGTTATGACGCCTTCGGCCTGCCGGCGGAGCAGTACGCCATCCAGACGGGTACGCACCCGCGCACCACGACGGAGGCGAATATCAAGAACATGCGCCGCCAGCTGGGCATTCTGGGCTTAGGCCACGATCCGCGCCGCTCCGTGGAGTCCACCGACCCCTCCTTCTTCAAGTGGACGCAGTGGATCTTCCTGCAGATTTATAACTCCTGGTTTGATGAAGAGCAGCAGAAGGCGCGCCCGATCTCTGAGCTCATCAAGGAGCTTGAGGTGGGCAAGCGCACCACCAAGGACGGCCGCTACTACGCGGATCTCACCAAGGAAGAGCAGCGCCACGCGCTCGACGAATTCCGTCTTGTTTACCTGTCCAACTCCACCGTGAACTGGTGCCCGGGCCTGGGCACGGTGCTGGCTAATGAGGAGGTCACCGCGGAGGGCAAGTCCGAGCGCGGAAACTTCCCGGTCTTCCGCAAAAACCTGCGTCAGTGGATGATGCGCATTACCGCCTACTCCGACCGCCTGCTCGATGACCTGGAGCTTCTGGATTGGCCGGAGAAGGTCAAGTCCATGCAGCGCAACTGGATTGGCCGCTCCCGCGGCGCGGAGGTCACCTTCCACGCTGAGGGCTACAACATCGACGTCTTCACCACCCGCCCGGATACTCTCTTCGGCGCGGAGTACGTGGTGCTGGCCCCGGAGCACGAGCTTGTCGACGCCCTCCTCTCCCCCATCCCCTACGAGGATGACGTCGATGAGCGCTGGACCTTCGGCCACGATGACCCGAAGGAGGCCGTGGAGGCCTACCGTGCTTCCATCGCCGCGAAGTCCGACCTGGAGCGCCAGGAGAACAAGGAAAAGACCGGTGTCTTCCTGGGTACCTATGCCACCAACCCGGTCAACGGCAAGCAGGTGCCGATCTTCATCGCAGACTACGTCCTGACCGGCTACGGCACCGGCGCCATCATGGCGGTCCCGGCGCACGATACGCGTGACTATGAGTTCGCCACGGTCTTTGGGCTGCCGATTACTGAAGTGGTTGCTGGCGGCGACATCACCAAGGAGGCGTACACGGAGTCCGGCAAGGCCGTAAACTCCGCCAACGATTCCCTGGACATCAACGGTATGTCCAAGGATGAGGCCATCGCCGCCATCATTCCGTGGCTGGAGGAACAAGGAGTAGGCCGCGAGAAGATCCAGTACAAGCTGCGTGACTGGCTGTTTGCCCGCCAGCGCTACTGGGGCGAGCCCTTCCCCATCGTCTACGACGAGGCCGGCCAGGCCTACCCGCTGCCGGAGTCGATGTTGCCCATCGAGCTGCCTGAGGTGGAAGATTACAAGCCGGTGGCCTTCGATCCGGATGATGCCGATTCCTCCCCGCAGCCGCCGCTGGCCAAGGCCCGCGAGTGGGTTGAGGTGGAGCTGGACCTGGGTCTTGGGGATGGCCCCAAGACGTACTACCGCGACACCAACGTCATGCCGCAGTGGGCAGGTTCGTCCTGGTACCAGCTGCGCTACATCGATCCGACGAACGATGAAGTCTTCTGCGATCTGGAGAATGAGCGCTACTGGACGGGCCCGCGTACAGAAGAGCACGGCGCCAACGATCCGGGCGGCGTTGACCTCTACGTCGGTGGCGTTGAGCACGCTGTGCTGCACCTGCTCTACTCGCGCTTCTGGCACAAGGTGCTCTTTGACCTGGGCTTTGTAAGCTCCAAGGAGCCCTACCGCCGCCTGTACAACCAGGGCTACATCCAGGCCTACGCGTACACGGATTCCCGCGGTGTCTACGTCCCGGCCGCCGAGGTAGTAGAACGCGATGGCGCGTTCTACTACGGGGATGAGAAGGTCAACCAGGAGTACGGCAAGATGGGCAAGTCCCTGAAGAATGCCGTGGCCCCGGATGACATCTGCAACGACTATGGTGCCGATACCCTGCGCGTGTACGAGATGTCCATGGGCCCGCTGGATACCTCCCGCCCGTGGGCGACCAAGGACGTGGTGGGCGCGCAGCGCTTCCTGCAGCGCCTGTGGCGCTTGGCTATCGATGAGAACTCCGGCGAGCTGTCCACGACGGACGCCGCGCTTTCCGACGATGACCTGAAGCAGCTCAACCGCACCATCGCCGGCGTGCGTGACGACTATGAGAACCTGCGCCTCAACACCGTCGTGGCCAAGCTCATCGAGTACGTCAACTACCTGACCAAGACCTACCCGAAGGGAGCGCCGCGCGCGGCCGTTGAGCCGGTAGCGCAGCTGGTCTCCCCTGTTGCCCCGCACATTGCGGAGGAGCTGTGGAAGCGCTTCGGTCACGAGGAGACCATTACTTACGAGTCCTTCCCGGAGTTCGATGAGAAGTACCTCGTCGACGATGAGATTGAGGTTCCGGTACAGATCAACGGCAAGGTCAAGGCCCGCGTCATGGTGCCCGCCGATGCCGACCAAGCCACCGTCGTGGGCGTGGCAAAGAGCGATGAGCGCATCGCCGAGCTGACCGCCGGCAAGAACGTGGTCAAGGAGATTTACGTCCCGGGCCGCATGGTCAACCTGGTGGTGAAGTAAAACCAACGTGGCTCCGTTAGATGGCGGCCGCAACTGCCCTAGTTGACGAAACCAGCGCCCTTCCAGCGAAGGATCGTGGGGAAAATTGTCAGTTAGGGCAGTTTTGCGCCTAGGCGTGTACCTTCGTCACTCCCCTCGCAGCGCGCAACGTCTGCGTGCCTCCATTGACATGCAGGAGGCAACTGACAAAAGGCGTCTTACAAAAGGCATCAGTCAAATGGCGTTTTCGCGACCAAAAACGCCATTTACTCAGTGCAGATGGCGTTTTTAGACCCAAAGATGCCTTTTACCAGATGCCTTTTGCAGGACGCCTTCCTGACCTAGGCGGATTTAGTGCGCAACAATCCCACCTCACCGCCGAACAACACCAGGGAGCAGTGTTATGAGTGTCGTCTACATGGTCGCGGCTTGGAGCTAATCCAGCTCTTGGTTCAGCTCCTCGCGCACCTTGGTGATGATCGCGCCGAGGAAGCCCTCGCAGCCATCGGTAATCATGGGAAACGTGGAATCATCCTCAAGGACGCCCAGCGTGAACAGCAGGTCGCGGGTGATGGCGTGCGTGTAGTCGTATTCCGGGTTGAACTCCCACTCGCCGCGGAATAAATGGACTAGTTCGAAGGACAGTTGAGGAATGCCCTCCGGTTCGGCGTAGGCATAGGGGATGTTGTTCAGGACGACCTGCGTTGCCCAGAGCGGATCGCTCATGGCCTTGCGGCCATATTTGGTGAGCTTGATATCCGTCGTCGTGGTCTTGATCCAATCCAAGTCCGTCAAGAAACCCCGCAAGTTCAGCAACGGCTGGTGGTAGTCCTCGCGCTTGACCTCATCAAAATCATTGGGGCTATTCAGTCCCTCCTTGAGGCGCGCGACGGCCGCCTGCTTGAGGTAGCCGGCCCCGGTGAGACGCGGAAATTCCTCGATGACCTCGAGGTATTCGCGTATGCGCTGGCCTACGTGGGCGGCGGTGGCGTCGTCAAGCGCCGGCAGCTCATAGTCGGGGCGCAGCTCCGGGTAGGCCTCGTGGATGTCCGCGCGCCATTGCTCCAGCAGCTCCGGGGAGGGCACGGGGATGTCTTCGAAGGGGGTGGAGCGGAAGGGATCGAGCGGGAGATCCCCAGGCAGCGCGGGCTTGGTGCCGCCCTCGAGGTTGGCGGCCTCCGTGCCCATGGTGGCCAGGCGCTGCGCCACTGCTGGCGGGAAGAACGTGGTGAGGCGTTGGTGGATTTGGTCCAGTGTGTAGTTGGGGAAGAGCGCGAAGATGCGCTCCATACTATCCGTGGGCACGGCCATGTAGGCCATGGTGGCCTGGACGTCGAGGACCACCTTGAACATCGCCTCGGCACTTCCGAGCTCACTCATGAGATCGGGACCCTCACCGGCGATAAGCGCGGGAAGGCCCATGACGACGCGCGAGCTATCGGCCACGCTGATGCTGATATTCCATGCGCCGTCCGAGGGGTGGTAGTGCGCTACCTCCCGGAAAGTCTCGAAAAAGTCCTGGTCAATGATGCTGAGGACGTCGATTGGCGTATCGTCCCCACCGACGAGGATTCCCGGATGAGAGGGCTCGAGGCCGAGTGCGGCGTGGACGATGATCATCATCTCGCCCACGGTGAGTTCCGCGGGGGCGGCGACGAAGCGGGACGTGGTGAAGAAGGGATTCTCCACGTCGATGCGGACGTTCCTAGCGAGGTTCATAGTGACCGACAGTATTAGAAAACCGTGCTAGCCGCGCGCCAACGCTTCGCCCACGCGCTTGCCCGAGTGGATGCATCCGCCGAGGAAGGTGCCTTCCAGCGCATTCTTGCCGTGCATGCCGCCACCGCCGAAACCGGAGGCCTCACCGCAGGCGTAAAGGCCGGGGAGTACCGTGCCGTCGGGGTTGAGGCACTGGCCATCGAGGTTGGTCTCCAGGCCACCCAGCGTCTTTCGGGTCAGGAATTTCAAACGCACCGCGATGAGCGGGCCCTTGGATTCATCGAGGATGCGGTGCGGGGGAGCCACGCGGATGAGCTTGTCACCCAAGAAGCCGCGGGCCACGCGCAGGTAGTTGACTTGGGTGTCCTTGCTGAAGGGATTATCAAGCTGAGAATCGCGGTCTTCCAGGACTTTTCGAAGTTGGGCCACATCAATGGTGGGGGAGCCCTCCGGAGAGATGTCGTTCATTCCGGCGACGAGATCCTCCAGGTTGTCTTTTACGACCCAGTCGATACCGTTGTCCATGAAGGCCTTGACGGCCACGTGCGTGCCGGGGCCCAGCTTGCCGGCGAGCTTCTTGAATTCCTTATCCGTCAGATCCGGGTTCTGCTCCGAGCCGGAGAAGATGAATTCCTTGTCCACGATGGCCTTGTTGAGCACGAACCAGGAATAGCCGTGGCCGGTCTGGCCAATGTGGGCGAGTGCGGCCAGGTTATCGGTGCCGGGGAAGAGGGTGGTGGGCAGGCGGTTGCCTTCGGCGTCGATCCACAGCGCCGAGGGCCCAGGGATGATGCGGATGCCGTGGCCGGGCCAAATGGAGTTCCAGTTGGTCATGCCCTCGGTGTAGGCCCACATGCGGTCGGTGTTGACCACGGAGGCGCCGGCCTGCTGGGCGATGTCGATGCCGCGGCCGTCGACATGCGCGGGAACACCCGTGACCAGCTCCTTCGGGCATTCGCCCCAGCGCTCAGTGGGCCACATCTTGCGTACCTTCTCCAGATTGCCGCCGATGCCGCCGGTGGCAATCACCACGGCGGAGCCGCGCAGTTCAAAGTGCTTGACGACGTCCCTCGGGCTGGCCTCGCCACGTACCTGATTGGTGGGGGAGAGGACGCTGCCGCGCACGCCCACCACACGCGGACGACCCGCCTCGTCGTTCTCGACGACGAGCTCATCCACGCGGTGGCGGAAATGGAACTCTACCTGGCCTTTTTCTTCTGCATTAAGGAGCGGCTCACGGAAGACGCGCACGACCTCTGGGCCCGTGCCCCAGGTGAGGTGGAAGCGCGGCACGGAGTTGCCGTGGCCGGAGGCATCCCCGGAGCCGCGCTCTGCCCATCCGATGGTGGGCAGGACGTTGAGGCCTAGGCCTTTGAGATAGGAGCGCTTTTCATTGGCGGCGAAGCGCACGTATTCGCGTCCCCATTTCTCACCCCAATAGTCGTGACGGTCCTCCTCGGTCACTGGGTCATAATCGGCTGAGTTGGTCCAGTCCCGCCACGCCAACTCTTCGGAGTCCTTGACCCGCATCATGGATTGTTCGGGAGAATTGACATAGAACAGCCCGCCGAGTGACCAAAAAGCCTGCCCGCCGAGGTTATTGCGGTTTTCTTGTTCAAGGAAGATGACGTGCTTGCCACCTTTGAGGGCCTCGTAGCCGGCGACCATGCCGGCGAGGCCGGTGCCCACGATGATGACGGAGGTTTCGTTCATGGAAAGAAACTTTACGCGATGAAAGAACAGTTAGGGGGAGTATTCAGGAAGATGTACAGAAACAATGGAGTTTCGGCATTTGTTAGTTGGGGGTAAATGGGGGCGTAAAGAGGACGTAAAGATTCGAGGCTGAAGGTGTAAAGATGCCGCAAAGAAAAGGTAAGTACAGCGGGGTGTGCTCCTAACGTCACTAGATGTCAGATGCCGATTAGGAGGCACTGATGCTCGGTGACAACCTTCACTGAGCACGGACTAGTGCAGAACATTGCACGCGCACAAGGGGGTCTCTCCCACATGTTGGACATTCTGGTCATAGTGATCGTGGTCCTTGCGTTCAGCGGTCCTTCCTCCATCAACGAGTTTATGGACGGAGACGCGTAGAACATGAACACCATCACAGCAGTCATCGGGCTCATCATTGTTGTCGCGCTCGTGGCTTATCTCATCATTTCCCTTATTGACCCGGAGCGTTTCGCATGATCGCTAGCATTGCGGCGGTGGCGCCGCAGTATCTTGCCCTCCTTGCACTTCTAGCAGCGGCCTACGTGCCGCTGGGCAATTGGATGGCCCGCACATATACCTCTGAAAAAGACTGGGCCGTGGAGCGCCTTGTGTACAGAATTTTGCGTATTGACCCTAACCGGGGCCATAACGCTAAGAACTACGCTCGCGCTCTGCTGGGCTTCAGCCTGGCTTCAGTCCTCGTCCTTTACGCAGTGCAGCGGCTCCAAGCGGTGTTGCCAAGTTTTGGAAACCCCCGCGAGGAAGCCGTGGAGCCGTGGATGGCCTTCAACACCGCGGCTTCCTTTACCTCCAACACCAACTGGCAGTCCTATTCCGGTGAAGACACTCTGACGAACGCTTCGCAGATGCTGGGCCTGACCGTGCAAAACTTCGCCTCAGCCGCAGTGGGCATGTGTGTTGCTGTCGCCTTGATCCGCGGCATCGGTCACTTGGGGTACAGCCGCGATACGTTGGCAACCGAGAATGGTCAGCACCTCATCGGCAACTTCTGGGTGGACCTCACCCGCGGCCTCGTCCGCATCCTGCTTCCCCTGTCGCTATTCATCTCCACCGTGCTCGTCCTCGGCGGAACCATGCAAACCTTTGGCTCGAACCTGGTTACGGAGTCCGGTGTAGATATTTCCCGTGCTCCCGTGGCCAGCCAGGAAGCCATTAAGCTCCTGGGTACCAACGGCGGTGGCATCTTCGGTGCCAACTCTGCGCACCCGTTTGAGAACCCGACCGGCTTTACCAACTTGGTGGAGATCTTCTCCCTGCTTGTCATCTCTTTCTGCATGATTCGCACGTATGGTGTGATGCTCAAGTCGCAGAAGCACGCGTGGACGCTGCTCAGCGTGGCTGGTGGTTTGTGGACCGTGATGGTTGTTCTGGTGACTTGGGCACAGCACACCCTTGTCGGCGGCGCGTCTCAGTTGGCAGGCACCAACATGGAAGGTATCGAACAGCGGCTAGGCATTGATGCCTCAGCACTGTTCGCCGTGTCTACCACGGGTACCTCGACGGGTGCGGTGGATTCGATGCACGATAGCTATTCGCCACTGGGCGGTGGTCTGCTCATCCTCAACATGCTGCTGGGTGAAATCGCGCCGGGTGGTGTGGGTACTGGCCTCTATGGCCTGTTGGTTGTGGCCATCCTCGCGGTGTTCATCGGTGGCCTCCTAGTGGGCCGCACACCGGAATTTATGGGCAACAAGATTGGCCGCAAGGAAATTTCAGCGGTTAGCTTGTACATCCTCACCATGCCGGTTCTGGTCCTCGTGGGCGTCGGCGCTTCCGTGGCGCAGCGCAAACTCGTGGAAGCTTCAGCGACCAACTTCGGTGCGCCGGGCACGGCTGATAATGCCCACAGCCTGTCGGAAGTTCTCTACGCCTTTACCTCGGCGGCGAATAACAACGGTTCTGCTTTTGCCGGACTGACGGTGACTGAGCCCTGGTGGCAGATCACTTTGGGCTTGGCCATGCTGTTGGGCCGCTTCCTGCCCATCGTCTTCGCCCTTTACCTAGCCGGAAGCCTGGCAGGACAGAAGCGCCAGGCCACCACCGCAGGCAGCTTACCCACCTCCGGCATTACCTTCTCGCTGTTGACTATCGGAGTAATCCTGCTGGTTGCAGCGCTCACTTTCTTCCCTGTCCTCACCCTGGGTCCCATTTCGGAGGCACTATCATGACAACCCAAACCATCACCGCTGAGCCGGATAAGACTCCTCACCGCAACGCTCCGGAGAAGAGCAGTGGCCTCGCGGCTGCGGCGCTGAAAACGCTGCCGAGCAAAATGTCCCCGCTCGCCCAAGCACGCAACCCCGTGATGTTCGTGGTGTGGGTAGGCGCGGCACTGACCACTGTGTGGTCCATCCTCAACCCCAGCTTTTACGGATGGGTCGTGACGGTATGGTTGTGGTTCACCATTGCCTTTGCCGCCTTTGCCGAGGCATATGCCGAAGGCCGTGGCAAGGCCCAAGCAGACAGTCTGCGCTCTGTGCGCGATGATGCAACTGCCAATCTCATTACTGACTCTGGCATTGAAGTGGTCCCCGCGTCCGAGCTGACCAAGGGTGCCATCGTGCGTGTAGAAGCAGGGGAGACCATCCCGGGTGACGGTGACGTCATCGAAGGTGCTGCCACCGTGGATGAATCGGCTATTACTGGTGAGTCGGCTCCTGTGGTCCGCGAAGCTGGCGGTGACCGCTGTGCCGTGACCGGCGGCACCGTGGTGCTCTCTGATTCCATCAAGGTCAAAATCACCTCCGAACCGGGCTCCACCTTCGTTGACACCATGATCGCCTTGGTGGAGGGCGCGGAACGCCGCAAGACTCCGAACGAGATTGCGCTGAGCATCCTGCTCTCCACGCTGACCATCCTCTTCCTCGTCGCCGTCACTGCGCTTGCCCCGATGGGTCTATTCACCGGCGCGGAGCTTTCGCCACTATCCCTTATCGCTCTGTTGGTCTGCCTAATCCCTACCACCATTGCCGCCCTACTTTCGGCAGTTGGTATCGCCGGTATGAACCGCCTCGTTCGTCACAACGTTCTGGCCACCTCCGGCCGTGCGGTGGAGGCGGCTGGTGACGTCGCCACGCTCCTCATGGACAAGACGGGCACCATCACTTACGGAAACCGCCAGGCCACCGGCCTGATTGTGGCTTCGGGCGTTGATGAGCGCGAGGCTGCAGCGATTGCTCGCATTTCCTCCCTAGCGGATGAAACCCCAGAAGGCCGTTCCATTGTGGCCTGGCTGACTGAAAACTACTCTCTGTCCAGCGAAGGAGATGCAGAAGCGCGGAGTGCGGAGGTCGTTCCATTCAGCGCGTCGACGAGGATGTCCGGCCTTGACCTGGCTCACCGCAAGCTGCGCAAGGGCGCTGGCGATGCCGTACGCAAGTGGGTTACTGAAGCAGGTGGCACCTGGCCGCAAGAGATCGAGGATTCCGTAACCCGAATTGCACAAGACGGTGGCACCCCGCTGCCCGTCGCTGTGGAAGAATCCGATGGCAGCCGCACGGTTATTGCGGTGGTGCAACTGAGTGACGTCGTCAAACCTGGCATGGCCGAGCGCTTCGCTGAACTGCGTCAGATGGGTATCAAGACCATCATGGTGACCGGTGACAACCCGCTGACCGCAGCTGCCATTGCCAAGGAAGCCGGCGTCGATGATTACATCGCCGAAGCTACTCCGGAGGACAAGCTCGCCCGCATCCGTGAGGAGCAAGCACAAGGCCGCATGGTGGCCATGACCGGTGACGGTACTAACGACGCCCCAGCGCTGGCCCAGGCGGACGTGGGCGTGGCCATGAACACTGGTACCTCCGCGGCGAAGGAAGCTGCCAACATGGTGGACTTGGATTCTGACCCGACAAAGCTCATCGATGTCGTTCGAATTGGCAAGCAGCTGCTTATCACCCGCGGCGCGTTGACTACCTTCTCCTTGGCCAATGACCTGGCGAAGTACTTTGCCATCCTGCCGGCGCTCTTCTCCACGCAGTTGCCGCACTTGGAGCGCCTCAACGTCATGCACCTGCATTCCCCTGAGTCCGCCATTGTTTCCGCAGTTGTCTTCAACGCGCTCATCATCGTCGCGCTCATCCCCTTGGCGCTCAAGGGTGTGTCCTACAAGCCGGCCTCTGCGTCCTCACTGTTGCGTCGAAACCTCGGCATCTGGGGTCTCGGCGGTGTTATTACCCCCTTCATCGGCATCTGGGTTATCGACCATGTCGTCTCCCTCCTTCCAGGCCTATAAAGAAAACCTGCAAAGAAAAAGGAAGCAATAATGCGTGTTTATCTGCGTAATCTCATCGCCGGATTCGTCGCCGTGCTCTTATGCGTCGTCGCGCTGGGCATGATCTATCCGGCCGCGGTGTGGGGAATATCTCGCATCACCCCGAAATCTGCCGATGGAAACCTTATCTACCAGGGTGAATGCCTGGTCGGTTCCACTCAGATTCAGGATGGCTTGGAAGATGGCCCCTACTTCTTCGCCCGCGCGGAAGGTATGAGTAACTACGGCACATCAAGTACGGAGCTAGAGAAGGCCATCCGGGAACGCCGAGAGGAGATTGCTCAGCGCGAAGGCGTATCAGTGGAGCACGTGCCTGCCGATGCCGTTACCGGCTCCGGTTCCGGCGTGGATTCCGGCATCAGTCCTGAGTACGCGGAGCTGCAGGCTCCGCGTGTGGCCCGGGAACAGGGTATGCCTATCGAAGACGTGAAGAAGCTGATTGCAGACAATACTGAGCATGCCAGCCTGGGTTTCTTGGGCGAGGACACGGTAAATGTGACCACACTCAACATTGCATTGCCCACGCCAACCCCTTGCTCATAAAGATCAGCTCATAAGATGAAGCAATGTTGACCGAACCGACGACACCCCCGACGCGGGTCAAACGCGGCACCCTGAAGATTCTGTTGGGCGCCGCTCCCGGCGCGGGCAAAACCTGCGCCATGCTCAGCGAAGCGCACACGCTGGTCGACCAAGGCCGCGACGTTGTCGTTGGGGTAGTGGAAGACCACGGGCGCGCGTACACCAAGGCCCTGTGCGAGGGGCTGGAGATTGTTCCGAGGCGCACTGTCGAGGGCATTTCCGCGGGTGAAATGGACACCGCGGCGGTTATCCAGCGGCACCCGGAGATCGTTCTCGTCGATGAGTTCGCGCACTCTAATCCGCGCGGCGAGGTTCACGAGAAGCGGTGGGAAGACATTGAGCAGATCCTGGACGCCGGAATTGATGTCATGTCGACTCTCAATATCCAGCATCTGGAGAGTCTCAATGACGTTATCAAGCAGATCACGGGCATCGCGCCGCAGGAAACGGTGCCGGACGAGGTAGTACGTGCTGCCGATGAGATCGAGCTTGTTGACGTTTCCCCACAGCTGTTGCGCACCCGTCTGAGCGACGGCCACGTGTACCGCGAGGCGCGCATTGAGCCTGCACTCAACAACTACTTCCGCGTGGGAAATCTCACCGCGCTGCGCGAGTTGGCACTGCTGTGGCTAGCGGATCAGGTTGATGAGGCACTCATCACTTATCGCTCGGATCAGAAAATCACCGAAACGTGGGAAGCGCGTGAGCGGGTGGTTGTGGCCATCCAAAACGTTGCCCATGCTGAGACTCTTATCCGCCGCGGACGGCGCATCGCGACAAAATCCTCGGCGGAATTGCACGTGGTCCACGTTGTTTTCGGTGATTCCTTCACCTCTCGTTCCTCCTCGGTGGGGGGATCAGCGCAACAGCTCGCCCGGCTGCAGTCCTTAGCCCAGGATGTGGGCGCACGACTGCACCAGGTTACCGGGGACAGCGTCCCAGAAGCCCTGCTTAATTTTGCCCGGAGTGTCAACGCCACCCAGCTCGTAGTGGGGGTCTCGCCGCGGCGTCGTTTCGGCGTGCACTGGCACGGTACGGTAGCGGAAACGGTGCTGCGTGAATCCGGCTCAATTGACTGTCACATAGTCAACCTTCCCCCGGAAAAACCACTTCCGCTCACACGGATGCTGCATCCTTTCCGCCCTTTCCCGCAGCGCGCCATCGCGTGGCTTAGCTCAGCGTTGGCTTTCGTGGGGCTCACTGCGCTGTTGGTGCAAGCTGACGGCCAGGATTTGGGAACAGGTACTTGTTCCGCGTTCTACTTTGCGCTCATCCTGCTTGTCAGTTTGCTGGGAGGCCTGTGGCCGGCCGTAGTGGTGGCGGTGGCTTCCGGCCTAGCGGTCAACTGGTTCTTCACCGAGCCGATCCATACCTTCGATATTGCTGATCCCGCTAACGCCGTGATCGCCGTAGTCATGGTGGCTATTGCGCTGGCCGTCGGCATGCTCGTGCGCCGCGCCAAGATTGAGCGTGCGAACTCGGCTATTGCTGCGCGTGATGCTGAGCTACTCACGGTGTTTTCCCGCGCCGCCTTGAATCGCCGCGCGGATTCTTCTCCGAAGGATGCCGTGATGCGCAAGGTGGGGGAGGCTTTTAATTGTCGTAGAGCAGAGCTGCTGGATGAAAACGGTGACGTTCTTGCCACCTGGCGCGCAGCTACCCCCGAACGCACTTCGAAACACCTTCATATTCCCGAAAAAGTGCGCCATGAACAGGAAGTGGACACCGTTGTTGCGAGCGCAGATGGCACGGTTCAGCTGCGTCTCGAGGGCCCGACATTGTCTGCTCGTGACCGAGGTCTGGTCACCGTGGTAGCGGGCTATCTCGCAGGCATTGTTCGCCGCGAAAAGCTCTCTGCTGAGGCCGCGCGCGCAGATGCGATAGCCGCTGCTGACGAGTTGCGCCGAGCGCTGCTGTCTAGTGTGAGCCACGACCTGCGTACCCCGCTGGCCACGGCCAAGTTGGCGGTGTCCTCGTTGCGCAACGCTGACATTGAATTCACTCCCGAAGACCAGGACATGCTTTTGGCAGAAACTGCGGCGAGCATCGAGGAACTTACCGGATTGGTAACCAATTTGCTGGATTACTCCCGGCTCACAGCCGGCGCCATACCCGCCCGCCGAGACATCGTCGACGTAGCCGAAGTGGCTAATCGCGCCATTGCTTCCTGTGCCTTCGGGCATTCCCGAGAGCAAATTGGGCGCATTCACCTTGACCCTAGCGTGCGTGGAGTTACGTGCTGCGCGGATACGGCGCTCATGGAGCGCGTCTTGGCCAATCTCTTCGATAACTCCTTGCGCTATGCACCAACCGGCGACGTTACCTTGAGCGCCCAGACCACCACCGAACAGGTAGAACTGATCGTTGTCGATGAAGGCCCGGGCATCCCACCGGAGAAGCAGAAGGAACTGTTCCAAGCGTTTCAGCGTTTGGGTGATACCAGCAACGACAACGGTGTAGGCCTTGGCCTTTCTGTTGTCCAAGGCTTTGTAGAGGCCATGAGCGGTAGCATCGAGGTGGCTGCCACCCCGGGCGCAACCTTTATTTTGCGGTTTCCCGTCGCGGGAGGAGAACAAAAATGACGACGAAAAAGACCAGCATCGCCATTGTGGACGATGACCCCCGCCTACTTAATACGTTGAGTATTAACTTCAAGGCTCGTGGCTACGAGGTTCACCAGGCGCGTACAGGCGCAGAGGGACTACAGGTGGTGTCGCAGCAGCAGCCAGACGTTGTGATTTTGGACATGGGGCTGCCGGATATGGATGGCACCGTCGTGTTGGAAGGAATCCGCGGGTGGTCTGCGGTACCGGTCATCATCCTGACGGCGCGCTCCGATCCACTGTTTAGCGCCGCAGCTCTCGACCGTGGCGCGGACGACTACGTGACCAAGCCCTTCTCTATGGAGGAGCTTCTAGCCCGTGTGCGAGTGGCGTTGCGGCATGGTAGCCCACAGAGTCCGGTGAGGCGCACTGAGATCGCTGTGGTTCGCGCCGGGGATATCGTGATTGACGTTCCGCACCATTCCATCACCAAAGGTGGCGAGCCGCTGCATCTGACACCCACCGAGTGGGGCGTGCTCACCACGCTACTTCGCGCCCACGGTGGCTTGGTGCGCAAGGAGGACCTGCTCTCTGAGATCTGGGGTCCCGGCTTTGAGGGGCAGGGTCACTACCTCCGCATTTACACCTCCCAGTTGAGGCGCAAGTTGGAGGATGACCCCGCCCACCCACGGTACCTGCTCACAGAATCTGGGTTGGGTTATCGTTTCGTCATCCCAGAGACGGGATAGGAGAGCGACCTAACTTAAAGGTGGCGAAAAATGAGACACAATTCTCAAAAAAGGGTACCTATTGGTCGGCAGGTAGTATAAACTCCTCGCTAATACTCGTCCGCATGTGGATGCTGAAGGTTCCACTTTCAGGCTCATGCGGACGGGATGTGCTCTACAAGAAGGTGCTCTCATGTCCTCAACAACCACGACAAAAACTACGTCAACGCGCGATACGTTTAACACCCGCTTCGTCTTCCTTATGGCTGCTATTGGCTCCGCTGTGGGCCTGGGTAATATTTGGCGCTTCCCCTACGTTGCTTATGACAACGGTGGTGGCGCCTTCCTCATCCCGTACATGGTGGCGCTGCTGACCGCGGGTATTCCGATTCTCTGGTTTGACCTGGCCATTGGTCACCGCTTCCGTGGTTCAGCACCGCTGGCCTTCCGCCGCATTGGTAAAAGCTGGGAAGGCGTTGGCTGGTTCAAGGTCGGCGTGAACTTCTTCATTGCGATCTACTACGCCGCCATCATTGCCTGGGCGGCGTTGTACACCGTGAAGTCGGTAAAGCAGGCGTGGGGTGACGATCCTGCCACCTACTTCATGAGTGATTTCCTCCAAGCAGACCCAGAGACCACTTATTCCGGCGACGTGGTTCCCTCCATCCTCATCGTCATGATCCTCGTGTGGATCATCTGCATTGCGACGTTGGCCACGAGCATTAACGAGGGAATTGGCAAACTGACGTCGATCTTCTTGCCGGTTCTGGCGGTTATGTTCATCATCCTCGTGGTGCGCGCATTCTTCTTGGAAGGCGCCACGGTTGGCCTGAATGCCTTCTTTACTCCGGACTGGTCCGTACTGAGCAACCCCTCAGTGTGGATTGCGGCCTACGGCCAGATTTTCTTCTCGCTGTCCATCGGCTTCGGCATCATGATCACCTACGCGTCTTACCTCAAGCCGCGTACCAACCTTACGAACACCGGCCTGGTTACCGCCTTTGCGAACTCCTCCTTCGAGGTCCTCGCTGGAATTGGTGTCTTTGCCACCTTGGGCTACATGGCGGCGCAGCAGGGCGTGGCCGTGGATGAGGTGGCCTCCTCCGGTATCGGCTTGGCGTTCATCGCCTTCCCGACCATCATCAACCTTATGCCGTGGGGCGGATTCTTCGGTGTCCTCTTCTTTGGCTCACTGTTCTTGGCCGGTGTGACCTCGTTGATTTCCATCATGGAGGTCGTGGTTTCCGCAGTGGCCGATAAGTTCGATGTGTCCCGCCGGGTATCCGCGATTTTCGTCGGCAGCGTCATGGCGGTTCTGTCCTGCTTCCTCTTCTCCACGTCTTCCGGGCTGGTCACGCTGGACATCATGGATAAGTTCACCAATAACCTGGGTATCGTCTTTGGCTCTATCTGCGCGCTGATTGTGGTGGGCTGGATTACCGGCCGTCGCCGTGAAATCCAGCAGCACCTCAACGCCGTGTCCCAGTTCAAGGTTGGTGGCTTCTGGCAGATTCTCACCTTCGTGGCTACGCCGCTGCTTCTGGTGTACTTCCTTGTCAACGAGATTCTCACCATCGCGCGTGAAGGTTATGAGGGCTATGCCTCTATCCAGATTGGGCTCTTTGGTTGGGCAGCCCTCGGCCTCATCCTGTTGGGAAGTCTGCTTATGCCGCTCGTAGCTTTCCGCGGCAACAAGTACCTCGACGGGATAGAGACCTCGGATTACGGCGTCCCAGTCGGCGGGCGCCCCGCAGGTACTCCAAACCCGCTGGCTGCTGGCACTGTGTCAGAAGTGAGCACCGAGAGCGCAGCCGCGCCCGGACACAATGCCGTGCCCGTTTCAGGCCAGAAATAACAACTAGTAGGAAAGGAGAATGACCATGACTACCAGCGCAATCCTGCTCTTTATCCTCTTCGTCGTCGTCATCTGGGGTGGACTAGTGGTGTCCTCCATCTGGCTAGCCCGCACTGACGATGACACTACGGGCGAGCTGGGCTCCGCCCCCGGTACGGATGACGAAGCCCTGTCACATCGCGTTCATCAGCGCAGTTAAATTTCCACCACTGTGCGTCCGTGGCGGGTGCCGGCACGCAGTTCCTTGGCGGCCGCGGTGACGGCGTCGAGCGGCACGGTTTCCGTAATGGAGTGCAGCAGGTCGAGGTCCAGGTGATCGTCGAGAAGCTGCCAAGCAGCCTCACGCACCGCGCGCGGAGCATCGACGGAGTTGCCACCCGCCAGCACGATGCCACGCAGGATGAACGGCAGCACCGAAGCCGGCAAGTCTGGGCCGGCCGCCATGCCGGTGGCTGCGACAACACCACCCCAGCGCACCTGCGCCAGAACGTTAGCCAAAACAGTGGAGCCAGCGGTGTCGATGGCGCCGTCGTAAAGCGCCTTTTGCAGCGGACGCCCAGTTTCCGAGAGCGCAGCGCGGTCCAAAATGTGATCCGCACCCAGCCGAGTGAGGTACTCCGATTGGGAGTCCACGCGGCCAGTCACAGCGGTGACCTCGTAGCCGGCAGACTTGAGCAACTGCACGGCGATGGAGCCCACGCCGCCTGTCGCGCCGGTGACGAGGATGTGACCTTCCGTCGTGCCGTGCGTGCGCAGCTGGTTCACGCAGATAGCCGCGGTGTAGCCGGCGGTGCCGATGGCAGCAGCATCGTGGGCGCTGAAGCGCTCCGGAACGGGAATGGTGGCCTCACCGTTGACGCGCTGCTGGGTGGTGTAGCCGCCGTGACGGAACTCGCCCAGGCCGTCGCCGAAGGCTGCGACGAGCTGGCCCGGTTTCAAACGCTCATCCGTGGTTTCTTCCACGGTGCCGACGACGTCAATGCCGGGCACGAGTGGGTCGATGCGCATGACGCCCTTATCGCCCTCCAAAGCCATGGCGTCTTTGTAGTTAAGGGAGGAAAACTGAACATTGACCAGCGTGTCCCCTTCTGCCAGAACCTGCTCGTCCTGGAAAGCCTGGGAAACGCCGGACTCGGTGCGGGTGACAATGAGTGTGCTCATGCGCACTATCCTACCGACACTGTGAAGCAGCCTCTTGGCAGCAAATGCACTAGGAACTTGTCAGCTTTTCCTCTTACAGTGGCCACCATGAGCACCACAGAGCTACGCCACACTCGAAACCGGCTTGCGCCCGTGCCGGATCCGTACCGGCATGTGCTTCGCGACGCCCTCCTAGTCACCCTCCTCGCCCTTGTCACCGTGGGGCTAGCCACGCTGGGCAAGCCCTTCATGGAGATCCCGGGAGTCGTGGATGGCTCTGCGCATGCGGTACGCAAGGTGAACCTGCACCTCTTTGGCGGTTTTGAGACGGCCTCGGTGTGGTATGGAGCGTGGAGCGATCTCTTTGGCAACATCCTTCTTTTTATGCCCTTCGGTGCGGCCGTGTACGTGGTGGGGCGCTCTCTGCGCCGGATTCGCTGGGGTCTCGGTGGAGCACTACTGGCAGGTCTCATGGTGAGCCTGGGGATTGAAACTGCCCAGTACGTCTTCTGCCTAGGCTTTAGCGATATTGATGATGTCCTTTACAACACCGTGGGCAGTGTTCTGGGGGCACTTCTTATGGCGCGGCTGAGCCGTGAGGCACGAATGAAGATCCTGCAACGCCTTGGCTTTCTCCTAGCACTGGCATCAGTGGCGCTTATCGGAGCCATGCTGCTGAACTAGGCGTTTGCTAACTTATGCGTTCGGCGATGGTGGTCGCTACCTGTCGCGCATAAGGAGAAACACCGGTAATCGTGGCCGAACCAGGACCAGTCCACGAGCCGTAGCCCACGGGAAAGAAACCTTCCACCGTGGGCTTTCCGTTACGGAGCAGCCCGGTAAAAGGGCGCAGGGCGGGCCTAAAACCGGTAGCCCAGATGAGATCACTAAAGCCCTGCTCGGTGAGTTCATCGAGGGAATCGAACATCGGGGCAGCGCCTAACAGCCCGCTATCCCGGGCCTTGAGCACCGGCGGGACCATGACGATGTCACCCAGTTCCGACTCCGATCCGGGATCGGGCTCCCCCTTTGCCAAGGCGAGCATGCGCTGCCGGTTGCGGCTAAAGAGCACGCGGCCGTCCACGTCATCCGGCATCCACCGCGGCGGATGCGTGGTAAACCACGTGGTGTCCACGCCTTCCAGGGCAAGCTCGGCGGCGATTTGGGCACCTGAGTTGCCTGCGCCCACGACGGCGACACGCCCCGCATCGTGCTGTGCGTCGGGGAGAAACGGCGCGGGGCCGGGGTAATTCGCCGTGTGCCATTGGCGGCCCGCAAACGCGCCGGGGTAGAAGGGGATAAAGGGCGCGGACCACGTACCCGTGGCCGCCACAACGGTGCGGGCTAGGAACTCCCCGCGGTTCGTGGTGAGGCGGAAGAACGGAGCGTCGTACAGTACATCGGTGACATTTACCCCATGCCGAACGGGCAGGTCATAGCGCTCCTCGTAGCGCGTGAGGTAGTCGACCACATGGGTTGCCGGCGGAAACCCGGGGTAGTGCGGCATGGGCCAGCCGGGAAGAGTGGAGGACTCAGCATCGCTAAACAGCGTCAGCGAGTCCCACACGTGCTGCCAGGCACCGCCGGGGGAGGGGTTGGCGTCGAGGATGAGAAAGTCGAGCTTCTTTTTGCGCAAGTAGTAGCCGGTGGCGAGGCCGGATTGGCCACCACCGACGACGATGCAGTCATAGGTATGCATTGGCTTAAATGAGTTTGCGCTCGCGGGCAGCGGACACCGCAGCGGTACGGGTCTCCACTCCGAGCTTCTGGTAGACGTGGATCAGGTGGGTCTTGACCGTGGCCTCAGAGATGAACAGCTCCTGCGCAATCTGCTTATTGGACTGTCCCGTGGACAAGGCCTGAAGGATCTCCAATTCACGGGCAGAGAGTGCCGTCTCCGGCTGGGCTAGGCGCTCCGCCAGGAGGTTGGTGACCTCGGGGGCTAACGTGCGCTTTCCCGCAGCGGTGTCGAGGACCGCGTTATGCAGGGCTTCCTCAGGAGCGTCCTTGAGGAGGTAGCCCATTGCGCCAGCTTCGACCGCGGCGAGGATATCCGCCTGGGTGTCATAGGTGGTGAGGATCAACACCGGTGGGCCGTTGAGCTCACGCACGCGCCGGGTGGCGGCGATACCATCGACATCCGGCATCTGGATGTCGCAGACGACTACGTCGATCGGGGGGACGTCGTCAAGCAGCAGCTTCTCTACTGCCGAACCGTCAGAGCCTTCCAGAACCACATCAATGTCGTGGAACGTGTTGAGAATGGCGCGCAGCCCGGCGCGGACCACGGGGTGATCATCGATGAGCATCACGTTAACCATTGCGGCTGCTTCCTGTTGGGAGTCGCACCGCGAGCGCGGTGCCGGCCGGTGAGGATTCTACCTGGACGGAGCCACCGACGCTGCGAACACGCTGCTCCAAGCCGGTCAGGCCGAAGCCTTGTGGGCCGTCGATGCCGCGGCCATCGTCGACCACGTCCAAGGTGATTTCATCTGTGAAAGCGCCCAGCGTAACTACTGCACGGTTGGCGTCGGCATGCTTCATCACGTTGGTCAGGCCCTCGCGCGCGGAACGCAGAATGACGTGGTGGAGCTCGGTAGGCACCTCGCCGCGGCCGGTGAGTTTGAGGCTCAACTGCGTGCGCAGACCCAGACCGTGTGCCTGGGCCTGGAGCTCATCTACCAGTGCACGTAGACCTTCATCGATGGAGGAGGTTGGGGCGGCGAGTTCTTTGACGAAGCGACGAGCTTCGGCGAGGTTGTCCTTGGCCACCTTCTCAATGAGTTCGAGCTGCGCGGTGGTCTCCTCTGGGTCCGTGCTGTTTTTGGCAGCGCGGCTGAGCAGCACGATGGAGGATAGGCCCTGGGCCACGGTGTCATGAATCTCCCGGGAGAGCCGCTCGCGCTCCTCCAGACGGCCGGCTTGGTGCTCGGTGGCGGCGAGTTCCTCCTGTGTTTCACGCAGTTGCTTGGCGACGGCCGCGTGGTGCACCGCCTCCGCCTGAATCTTGCGGGCCGCGTGATAGACGGCCACGGCGAAACAGGTGCCGATGAAGGGACCGATGGCGGCAGCCGCTGTCCATGCCTGGGGATGTAGCCAGGCGGGGATAAAGGCGGCGATGGCCCACAGCACAACGCTGGCGAGGATGCCAGGCCAGAAGGGAAGAGCATGGACAAAGACGAAGACCAGGGGGAATTCCATCCACATGAAGTCTTGGGCATGCACCATGAGGCCGATCCACAGCAGGCAGAGCGCAGCGAGCCACAGCGTGGTGGGTACGGGCTTGGCGGGCTTGCGGGCAGCGTAGAGCACGAAGCCGGCGTAGACCACGGCGAGGGCAATCGAGAGCCCGAGGACTCGGGCATCGAGCCGGTTATCGGCCCAGGCGCGGAGTACGCCGAAGACCAGCAGGAATCCGAACATGACGTGGAGGCCAACGGTCCACAGGCTGTTTCGCATCATCACGCCGATCCAGCCTATCGCCTCAGCGGTTGAGGCCGAATCAACCAACTGGTTGAGTGAAGGTTCAACTAGGTACCCGATTACTTTCTCTTCGCGCGTGAGCAGTATGAATACTATGTTCCTTGCATTGAGAGAGATAGTCACCGCCCGTGGTCGTTTCTTCCTGATCGGCGGCGTCGTGGCTCTAATTACGTTGTTGCTCGTTATGCTGTCCGGCCTGACCCAAGGCCTGTCCAAGCAAAATACGTCCGCCCTGGAGGCGCTCGGTGAAAACACCCCGAACGTGACGTTTTCTACCGAGGACCCGTCCTTTACGGAATCAGAAATCTTCGCTGAAGACGTCACCGCTGGTGCTATCCCGCTGGGCGCTACCCAGACCAAGCTTGACGGACAGGGCGGCGTAGCTGTCTTCGGTCTGCCGGCTGGTACTGAGATCCCCGGTACGGACACCCTCATCCCGGATCGCGGCATGGTTCTGAGCGAATCTATCGACGAGGAGATGAACGCGCCTTCCCAGGCCACGCTCGGTGGCGTGGATCTGGACGTGCGCGGCGCGGTGCCGGATGAGTACTACTCCCACTCCCCGGTCGTATGGGTAGACACCGCCACCTGGCAGAAGGTCTCCCACGCCCGCGAGGACATGGTGGGTGTTGCCCTGTTGAGCGCGGAACCGACTGATAGCTCCGTCTCGATGGCTAAGGCCCTGTCTGGCCTGCCGGCTTATAGCTCGGAGCGCGGTTCCCTGCTCACCATGCAGGCATTCCTCTACGGCATTTCCGCCCTGGTGACCATTGCTTTCCTCAGCATCTGGACCATCCAGCGCACCCGTGACCTGTCCATCCTCCGCGCTCTTGGTGCCAGCGTGACGTACTTGCTCAAGGACGCTATTGCCCAGGCGGCCATCATCCTCGCCGCCGGTGTGGGCGCCGGCGCGCTCGTCGGCTGGCTGCTGGGCCTCGCCGCACAGGGCACCGTGCCCTTCGAGGTTTCTGTAATGACGGTCATCGTTCCCGCACTCGGCATCTGGCTGCTCGGCATCGCCGGTGCCTTCCTCGCCACCCGCCGCGTATCCAAGATCAATCCGCTCGACGCCCTAGGAGGCAACGCCTAATGACTACCACTGCTACTCCTGCTCTGTCCCTTCGCGACATCGTGGTGACCTACCCCGACGGCGAGTCCCGTGTTACCGCTCTGGATGGTGTGAGCCTAGACGTGAAGCCTGGCGAGCTCACCGCTGTCATTGGTGAGTCCGGCTCCGGCAAATCGACCTTGCTATCCGTAGCCGCCGGCCTCATCGAGCCTGATTCCGGAACCGTCGAGATGCACGGCACCCGCGGCCTCATCTTCCAGCAGGCCAACCTCATTGCATCTCTGACCGCGCGTGAGCAACTACTCATCATCGACCACTTGGAAGGCCGAAAGCCACGCCAGGATCGTGCCGATGAGCTCTTAAGCTTCGTGGGCCTTGAGGACTTTGGTAACCGCCGTATGAACCAGCTGTCTGGTGGTCAGCGCCAGCGCGTCAACATTGCCCGCGCTCTTATGGGCCAGCCGTCCGTGTTGCTGGCGGACGAGCCGACCTCTGCCTTGGACTCCAAGCTTTCGCGTGAGATTGCCAAGCTTCTGCGCGGTGTTACCGAAGACTTCGACACCGCAACCCTGTTCATTACCCACGACCGTAGCCTGCTTGATTACGCTGACCGTGTCCTCGAAGTCAAGGATGGCAAGGTTTCCGCTTACTCGGAGGTCGCGGCCTAGCCCTCGCTATTAATTCAAGGAACTAATTTTCCTCCTCGGTGCCCGAACCAGGCGAGTACGGAGTACATTAGTACTTCGATATGCTTCGACCTCGCCGCCTACGGGTAACCCCTACCGACTATGAGCGCATGCAACAATGGACCCCGCTGCATGCGCTCATGTTGACGATTACCATCGCTGCCTGCGGTGTCTTTATCGTCGGCGCTCGCCGCGTTAAAGGCACAAGCCGTGAAAAGTTCGTCCGCCAGATGGTCGGCTGGGTCCTTTTGGTCCTCGGCACCGCATGGACAGTTATTTCCCTGGACCCTTCCCAGTTCGATATCCGGGAGTCCCTCCCGCTGCACCTTTGTGACGTGCTGCGTCCCATCTTGGCGCTCGGCCTTATTACCGGCAACGAGCATGCGCTGACCCTGACGTATTTCTGGGGCATCATCCTTAACCCGCAGGCCATCATCACCCCGGATGTCATCTACTACTTTGCCCCGCGCTGGCTGCGTTTTAGCACCTACTGGTTCTTCCACATCGTGGCCCTCGCCGTGCCGTTGGGTCTGACCTTTGGCTTAGGCTATCGGCCGACGTGGAAAGGCTACCGCTTTGCCGTGAAGGTCACGCCCATCTGGATGGCCATCGCCATGGCGGTCAACGCCAAGACAGACGGCAACTACGGCTTCCTCAACCACGCGCCGGGCAGTCCCTCCATCATCAACCTGCTGGGTCCCTGGCCTGGCTACATCGCGGCAGAGACTCTTGCCGTCGCGGCAGCATGGGCCGGAATGACGTGGCCGTGGGAAAACACCTCGCTGCGTCGCGGAACCGTGCCGGTGGGCACTCGGGGACTGCTGCGCAAGTCCGTCGGTACTGCGTCCGGGATCCTGCGCCGGGCCACTGTACGTTTTCGTAAATAGTGGCCCGCAAATCGCGAAATTCTAGGGCTTCGTTGCGAAAACGTACCAAGACGGCGGCGGCCAGGTACGGATCGATCAAATAAGGCCCCAGATCTTCGGATTTTTGGGGTGCTATTTGATCGAAACGTACTTAGTAGCGGAGCTAGCGCTCCGCGTTGAGGAGCCGGGCAATGGCCTGTGGGATGGCTGCGGCGATCTGGGAGGACGAGCAGGGCGCGAAGCCGTCGGGGGTTTCGGCCGCGATGGCCGCCGCGTGCGCGTGGATGGCCCCGGCGTGGAGAACTTCGGCGATGACCTCAGTGGGGGATGCGGCGGGCGCGGTGGCGGAAAGCTGAGCCATGACCGCACCGAGGATGCCGGAGAGCACGTCGCCGGAGCCGGGAGTCGCGGCATAGGAATGGCCGGAATTGAAGGAGTACTGCGGCTGGCCGGGTGCGGTGACGCGGGTGAGGCGGCCTTTGAGCAGGATGATGCTGTTCAGTTCCTCGGCTAGCTCGCGGAGGGCGCGGCTCCAGCCGGTAGCCGCATCGGGCGAAGAGCCGAAGGTGGCCTCGTAGAGGCGGGTGAATTCGCCTTCGTGTGGGGTGAGGATGGTCAGCGGATGATCGGTGACTGTCCGGCGCAAGGAGGTGTTGCGCGCCAGAAGCGTGAGGGCGTCGGCATCGATGACGGTGGGCAGACCTTGTGCCAGTACCTTTCGCAGTTCGGAGGCCGCCGCCGAATCGGTGCCGCGGCCGGGACCCACGACCCACGCCTGGGCGCGCCCAGCGGAGACGACATCGGGGTGGCAGACCAGCTCGGGGAGAAGCGCGGTAATGGTGTTATCGCCGATGAAGCGCACCATCGACGGCGTGGCCCGCACCGCCGCGGTGGCGCACAGAATGCCCGCGCCCGGGTAAGCCTCACTGCCGGCAGCGAGGGCGACGACGCCACCGGAATACTTATCGGAACGCGCGGCGGGAGTGGGATCGGTCATGGGGCCGGTGCAACCGACGGGCCAGGGACGAGTGAGGCGCCCGCCAGGAAGATCGAGTTCGCCCGGGAGCCACTCCCAGGGCGTCGGAACGGTGGGTTCATGGGCGATGAATGCGGCAGGATTATCCAGCTCAGCGAGGGCCTCAGCGAAGGAAGGTGCGCCGGGTAAGAAGAGGTCGGAGACCACCACCTGTCCACATTCAGCGGCCAACGCGTGGCCCAGTCGCGGTGAGCCAAACGTGACGGTGACATTGGCCTCGACAGCATCCGCGGCGACAACGCCGGTATCGGCATCAACACCTGTGGGCATATCGACGGCGACAACGGGCACGCTGGTAGCAGTGGCCTCGCGGTAGAGCGACAGCGCGGCGCCGGTCAGGCCACGGGCGGAACCGAGGCCCGCGATAGCGTCGATAAGCAGTGCGGTGCCTGTCGGCAGCGCGGACATAGGAGGAAGGACCGTGGCACCCGCGGCGAGGAAGGCCTCCAGTGCTGCCTCGTGGTGCTTCTCGGGGACTAGGGCATGGACGGTGATACCACGCTCGGCCAAGAGCGCGCCGGCAAAGAGTCCATCGCCGCCATTGCCGCCCGGCCCAGCGAGAATGACAACCGCGCCGGGGTGAGCAGCCAGCATCGAGGTGGCAGCTTCCGCCACCGCTGCGGCGGCAAGTTTCATGAGCTGATCCGGCTCCGATTGCTGGGCTAGAAGCTGCTCTTCAGCAGCACGAACAGTGGCAACGGTATAAGCAGGGCGCATACCCTACGAGTCTAGCCCTGGCAGGTAGGGCACCAGAAGAGGTTGCGGCCCTGTATGACCTTCTCCTGTATCTCCGTGCCGCACACATGGCAGGGCTGCCCGGCGCGGCGGTAGACGTAGACCTCGCCACCGTGGTCGTCCTTGCGCGGCTCGCGGCCCATGGCCTCCGGGGTATGGGCTGGGCGGACGGTGTCGATGCGGCCGTGTTCCACGCCGTAATCCATGAGACCTACCAAGTCAGACCAGATTGCATCGAACTCGGCGCGGTCGAGCTGACTGCCGGGGATGAAGGGGGAGAGTGCTTGGCGGAAGAGCGCCTCGGCGCGGTAGATGTTGCCAACTCCGGCGAAGAGGCCTTGGTCCATGAGCATCGCGCCGATACTGCGGCGTGAGGCATGTACCCGGGCCCACAGGGCATCGGGGTCAGCATCCTCACGCAGCGGATCCTGGCCCACCTTCGCCACCTTGGCCTGGTACTCCTCCTCCGTAATGAGTGTGCAGAACTGCGGGCCGCGCAGGTTCGCGGCCATCGTTCCGTTATCGATGCGCAGCCGGATTTGCCCCCACACATCAGCGGAAGGCTCAAAGCGCAGGGACCCAATGAGCCCCAAATGGATGTAAATCACGTGGCGCGGGCTGTCCGCATCGAAGTGGAGGAAGAGGTGCTTGCCAAAGGCTTCGGCGAGGGAGAGGGGTGAGGCGTCGACAAGCGCGGCCTCCGCAGCAAACCTGCCCTGGGGGCTGCTCACAGCCAGCGGCGCGCCGCGAAAGTCCGCATTGAGTGTCCGAGCAAGGCGGTGAATAACGTGTCCCTCAGGCATGTCAGGAAGTCTACGCGGGGGCAGTGCTGCTGTAGACTTTCCGGGTACTACCCGTTGAACGGAAGGGCCTAAATACTATGGGGCGCGCAATCGGTTTTGACCGTGAAAAATACATTGAGCTGCAGTCGGAGCACATCAACGCTCGACGCAAAGAAATCGGTGGGAAGCTTTACCTGGAAATGGGTGGCAAGCTTTTCGATGACATGCATGCCTCCCGCGTGCTGCCCGGTTTTACCCCGGATAACAAGATTGCGATGCTCGAGCGCATCAAAGATGACGTAGAAATCCTCGTCTGCATCAACGCCAAGGACATCGAGCGCCAAAAGATGCGCGGTGACCTGGGGATCCTCTACGAAGACGATGTGCTGCGGCTTGTCGACGTCTTCCGGGGCCGCGGATTCCTTGTCAATAACATCGTCATGACGCAGCTCGAGGACGGCAACAGCCAGGCGGAGGCCTTCATCGAGCGCCTCGAGCGCCTGGGGCTGACGGTGGCACGCCACCGCGTTATCCCGGGCTACCCCGCCAATATCGACCTCATCGTCTCCGAGGAGGGGTTGGGCAAGAATGACTACGTGGAGACCACCCGTGACCTTGTGGTGGTCACCGCGCCGGGGCCGGGCTCCGGCAAGCTGGCTACCGCGCTGTCGCAGGTCTACCACGAGAACGTGCGCGGCGTGCAGGCGGGCTACGCCAAGTTTGAGACCTTCCCCATCTGGAACCTCCCGCTGGATCACCCGGTGAACCTGGCCTACGAGGCAGCCACGGTGGACCTCAACGACGCCAACGTCATCGACCACTTCCACCTCTCCGCGCACGGCGAGTCCACGGTGAACTACAACCGCGACGTCGAGGCCTTCCCGCTGCTGAAGTCCCTGCTTGAGCGCCTGACCGGCACCGTTCCCTACCAGTCCCCGACGGACATGGGCGTGAACATGGTGGGCTTCTGTATCACCGACGACGAGGTCTGCCGCGAGGCCTCCCGACAGGAAATCATCCGTCGCTACTTCAAGACTTTGGTGGAGGAGGCCCGCAACGGCCTCGACTCCACGCAGTCCGAGCGTGCCGCCGTGGTCATGGCGAAGGCCGGCATCAAGTCCACCGACCGCCCGGTGGTGCTCCCGGCGCGGCAGAAGGCGGAGGAGACCGACGGCCCGGCGTCCGCGCTGCAGCTTCACGACGGCATCATCATCACCGGCCGCACCTCCCCACTTCTGGGCTGCTCGGCGGCCACCTTGCTCAATGCGCTCAAGCACCTGGCGGGCATCGACGATGACCTGCACCTGCTCTCGCCGGAATCCATCGAGCCGATCCAGACGCTGAAGACCAAGCATCTGGGTTCGCAGAACCCGCGCCTGCACACCGACGAGGTGCTCATCGCACTCTCTGTCTCCGCGGCCAAGGACGAGAACGCCCGCCGCGCGCTCGACGCACTGAAGGAACTCGAGGGCTGCGATGTCCACACCACCACCATCTTGGGTTCCGTGGATGAGGGCATCTTCCGCAACCTAGGTGTCCTGGTGACCTCCGATCCGGTCTTTGCCCGCAAGAGCGCGCTGTACCAGAAGCGCTGAGACTCCACCGAAAAATTGGGGATCTTGCCATTAGCAGGCCTAGACTTGCGGGCGTGACTATTGGCAAGATTCTCCTCTACTACTGCTTTACTCCCATTGAGGACCCCACCGCGATCATGCTGTGGCAGCGTAACCTCTGCGAGAAGCTCGGGCTGAAGGGCCGCATCCTCATTTCGGAGCACGGCATCAACGGCACCGTGGGCGGGGACATGGAGGCCTGCAAGCGCTACGTGCGCGAAACCCGCGAGTACCCGGGCTTCAAGAAGATGGAGTTCAAGTGGTCCGAAGGCGGTGCGGAGGATTTCCCGCGCCTCTCGGTTAAGGTGCGCGATGAGATCGTGGCCTTCGGCGCGCCGGGTGAGCTCAAGGTGGATGAGAATGGCGTCATCGGCGGCGGCGTTCACCTCAAACCCGAAGAGGTCAACAAGCTAGTAGAAGAGCGCGGCGAGGAGGTCGTCTTCTTCGACGGACGCAATGCCATGGAGGCGGAAATCGGCAAGTTTAAGAATGCCGTGGTGCCGGACGTGCGCACGACGCATGACTTCATCGCCGAAATCGAGTCCGGAAAATATGACTGGATGAAGGACAAGCCCGTGGTCTCCTACTGCACGGGCGGCATCCGTTGCGAAATCCTCTCAGCGCTGATGAAGAACAGAGGCTTCAACGAGGTCTATCAAATCGACGGCGGCATTGTGCGCTACGGCGAAAAGTACGGCAACGATGGCCTGTGGGAAGGCTCGATGTACGTCTTTGATAAGCGCATGCACCACGAGTTTGGCCAGGGCCTAGAGGATCCGGGCTTCATTCAGCTGGGCCACTGCGTGCATTGCGGGGCGGGAACCAACACGTTCCATAACTGCATTAATGAGGACACGTGCCGTAAGCAGGTGCTCATCTGCGATGACTGCATCCAGCATGTGGAAACACAGCACTGCGGCCGGCCGGATTGCGCCGAGGTGGCAGCCGCCCAGGCGCAGGGCTAGTTTTCGATAACCGGGGCGAGCAGGATCTGGATATCGTTGATACACCAGATCATGAAGTTGCCGGCCATGACCCAGAAGATGGCCATCCAACCGCGCCAGCGCACATAGGCCTTGAGCTTGCGCACCATGATGACGGCGCAGCCGATCATGCCGATGAAGGGGATGATCAGCGTCGTCGTGGCGAACACGGTGCGCTGGGTCCTCGTGCAGAGCCAGGCGGCATACTCGGCGCGGAGGCAGTTGGTCGTGGTTCCGGCGACTTTAAAGATGCCCGCGAGGAGAAGCGCATAGAGCGCTGAGCCGATAAGGATGGCAATCATAAACCACAGAGCTTGGCGCGAGGAGCGGCGGTTGGCTTCGGCGACGGCGAGGGGGTCGGGTTCGTCGGCAAGCTCGTCAAATGTGCGGGGCTCGGGGCGAGGCAGGTTCGTATAGTCCGCGTCGGACGTGAGATCGTTTTCGGGGTGCTCAGCTGCCATGGTCTGCCAGTCTAACGCGCTTCGGCGGTGTAGGTGCTGGGGCAGACCAGCACGGGCACGCCTAGGTGCGGAAGCAGCTCGGTGGCGGTGCTGCCGATGAAGACGCGCTCGATGGGACCCATGGGGTCGGAGCCTAAGCAGAGGAGGTCGCCCTTCTTCCACTTCAGCGAGTCCACCGCGCCGGACCAGCCATGGCCGCTGCCGATGGCCGTCGTGACCGAAAGCTCGGGGTAGGCATCCGCGATGAAATCGTGGGCCCGGTCCAACAACGAAAGCGAGTGCTCGCGCCAATTGGGGGCATCGGAAGGAAAGGTGGGGGAGTATTCGAGGGGGACGTCGACAAGCCCCTTGGCTGAAAACGCCAGGATGCGCAGGGGGATACCGCCGCGCTGCGCAATGCAGGCCGCGTGCATGAGAGCGGGATCATCGGCGCTGCCAAGATCGGTGAAAGCAAAGTTAATGCGGGTGATGCCGTGCTTGGACAGCTTGATGCCGCGCGGAGTCAAGCCCACCGGAAGCGGCGCATAGTGCAAAAGCGCATCGGCGGTAGAGCCGGAGAAGAAACGGCCCTTGGGTGCGGATTGGTTTGCGCCGAGGAGGATGACGCTTGCGTTGAATTCCTTGGCCGCCTCCTCCAAGAGCTGCGGGCGCGAGGGCCCTGCGATGAGAACGGAGACGTTCTTATCGAGCTGGGACTTATCTACCCCTGCCGCGTTCAACGCCTGTTTGACGGCCCGCTCGCAGGCGGCGCGCTCCTTCTTGAACCACTTCTTATAGGAACCGGTGAGCTTGCTGAGCGACGTCACGGTGAGTGGTTGCGAAATAGTAGATACCACGCGGATCTGAACGGGCGTGGAACGCGCGATCCACGCGGCAAACTCGATAGCTTCCGTGCCGGTGGAGCTGGGGCTCCACGAAACAAGGACGCGGAGCGGAGGGACCGTGGCGTCTGGGGAGCACTGTCCTTCCGCGGGGTGTGAAGAATTCTTAGCCATTCATCAAAAGGTTCGGGGTCGTTTTATTCATTATCGGCCCTTCACGCCTTAAAATAAAAATCCGCTCTACCGGCGCTTTTTGGTCTATTTTCCTTCCATGATTGGCCGGTAGACATCGGCCAGTTTGGAGATCAGGTTAACCAGGGAGTTGGCATCCTTGATGTCGTCCGGATCGAGCCAACGCAGGATCTCCGCCAAAGCCGCCGCACGCTGGCGAGAGACGATGGTCAGCTCGGATTCGCCGAGCTGGGTAAGGGCGACGAGCACACCGCGGCGGTCCTTTTCGTCGCGGTGCCGTTCCACGAAACCTTGGCGTTCCAATTGGTACAGCGCATTGGAGGCGGTAGGCATCCGGATGAGCTCTGCCTGGGCGATGGTGCTCACGCGCGAAGGGCCGCGCATGCGCAGCTGGTTCATGATGGAGACCTGCGACGTGGTGAGGGACGTGCCCTCTGTCGTGCGCTGGAAAATGAGCATGAGTTTGTTGAGCGCGGGCTGGATCTGGCGGGCGACTTCCAGGGCATCCTCGTAAGGGATGGGGGATTCGATAGTTTCTTCACTCATGGAAAATAAGTGTAGCTAGTAATTTCGTGGAGCGGTAGTTAGCCGATTAAAAAATTTGGTTTCCCACCGCGAAGCACTATGAAAGGGCCTAGATTGTTGACGCCGCCGGCACTACACTGTCCGGCGTGAATTCTCCGTCAAAGGCAGAGTCTGCAAAGACAAGGTCCGCAGTGGCCTATCGCAACGAAGTCTCTTATGAATGGGAGCGTGCACAGCATCTGCGCGAGCTTCGCGCGGGAAAGGTGACGCGGGAAGAGCTATGTGATGCCGACTTTCTCCTTCGCGTGGCGGCGGAACACCATGGCGTCGACATGCGCAAGCCGTGCCCGGTGTGTGAATCAGACATGCGGCTGACCCGTTGGGTTTATGGAGATGCTTTAAAACGCCGGGCGGGAAGTGCGCGGAGCGCTGCGGAAATTGCGGACATGGCCGCAGAAGGGCTGGAATTTACCGTGCATTTTGTGGAAGTGTGTCCGTCGTGCCGCTGGAATCATCTGCTTCGAGCTGCCACGGTCTATGCTCTAGGGTAGTTTTGGCTTCCCAGTTCACGCCGGTAAGCTGCATGTATTTACAGTTTCTGTACAGGATTGATGAGGACACGGATCAGTGACCGAAAAGGAAACCTCCGGGCGAAAGTCAGGTAATCGCAGGAAGAGCACCTCACAGAGCGCTCAGCGTTCGTCCGGCCGCAAGCGCCGCTGGCCGTGGATCGTGCTGGCTGTTTTGTTTGTACTAGTGGGCATTCCCGCCCTGCTCTTCGGCTACGCGTATACGCAATACGACGTCCCCGGGCCCAAGGAGCTGCAGCCGAGCCAGATCTCCACCATCGTCGCCGGCGATGGTGAAACTCAGCTGGCCAAGCTCGTTCCGCCGGAAGGCAACCGCCGTCAGGTGACGTTGGAAGAGATCCCGGATTATGTGGAGGACTCGGTCCTCGCTGCCGAGGACCGTGAGTTCTGGACCAACTCGGGCTTCTCCTTCACTGGTCTGGGCCGCGCCGTCTTGGGCAAGCTCACGGGTGATAGCACTGCCGGTGGTGGTTCCACCATCACCCAGCAATACGTGAAGAACACTCTGGTGGGTGACGAATACTCCTACGTCCGCAAGATCCGTGAGCTCATCTATTCGGTGAAGATGACCAATGAGTGGGCCAAAGAGGACATCCTGAACGCCTACCTCAACACCGTCTATTTCGGCCGCAATGCCTACGGCATCGAGGCTGCCTCCAATGCCTACTTCAATAAGGACGCCAAGGACCTCACCGTGGAGGAAGGCGCCATGCTCGCCGGCCTCATCCAGTCCCCATCGGTCTTGGATCCGTGGGTGGATGAGGAACGCTCGCAGAACCGCTGGAACTACGTCATGGATGGCCTGGTTGAGATGGGCGATCTGGATGCGGCTGAGCGGTCCCAGATGGCTTTCCCGGAGACCCGTGATCCAAGCGAATACTCCGCCTACACCGAGGCACCCGGTGCTTATGGGCACATCAAGAACCAGGTCACTGATGAACTGGCGCGTGTGGGTATTACCGAGGATCAGCTGGCCACCGGTGGCCTCAAGGTGACCACCACTATTGACATGACCGTGCAAAACGCGTCAACCGACGCCGCCCACGAGCAGCTTGGAGTGCTGCAGGAGGACGCCCGCGCCGCCGCCGTGACCATTGACCCGGCTACGGGTGCCGTGCGCGGCTACTATGGCGGCGATGATTCTGGCGGCTGGGATTATGCCAATTCCCCGCTGCAGACAGGCTCAACCTTCAAGATTATGACCCTGGCCGCAGCACTCCAGCAGGGCATCGATCTCAATACTTATTACTCCTCGGCGCCCTACCAGCTGCCAGGATCGCAGATCGTGACCAACGACGTGGGTGGCGGCTGCGGTAGCTGCTCCATCGCTGAGGCAATGAAGAAGTCTTATAACACGTCCTTCCTGCGCCTCCAGGATGACTTGGAAAACAAGACGCAGGACACCGCGGACATGGCCCATGCATTGGGCGTTGCGCGCAGCCTGCCGGGGATTGAAAAGACCCTGACAGAGAACGGCGGTACGCCGTACGAAGGCATCGTGCTGGGCCAGTACCAGTCCCGCCCCCTCGACATGGCGACCGCTATGGCTACCTTGACCAACCAGGGTGTGTGGCACCAACCGCACTTCGTGCAGAAGGTTGAAAACGCCAACGGCGAGGTTCTTTATGAGAACCCGACCGACGGCGGTGAGCGCCGTGTCTCCGCCAACGTGGCTAATAACGTTATTTCTGCGATGCAGCCAATTGCCGCATGGTCGAATGGCGCGCTAGCTGGCGGGCGCCCGTCTGCGTCTAAGACTGGTACCACGCAGCTGGGTGACACCGGTCAGAACAAAGATGCGTGGATGGTCGGTTCCACGCCCCAGCTGGCCACCGCAGTGTGGGTAGGCACGGCCGACAACACCTCCGCGATTTTCAATCAGTGGGGCGGCATCATGTACGGCTCAGACGCACCGACGAAGATCTGGAAGTCCATCTTGGATACCTCTCTTGCTAACGTCGAGCAGCAGACCTTCCCGCAGGCCTATCCGATCAACTACGGCGTCGGCAGCTGGGGTTCGGGCTATGTCTATGACCCGAGCCAGACCACGACGTGGGACCAGACCCCGGCAAGCCCGGAGGGCGAAGCCGCTGAGGGCGAGGGCGAGGCAAAACCAGAGGAAGGCCAACACCATGACGAGGGGCATGGTGATGCCCCGGCGCAGCCGGCCCAGCCTGAGCAACCGGCTCAGCCCGCCGATCCTGAGGTCCCCTCGCTGGATGAGATTCTCAATGGAGATGGCCTCGACCAACTACTTGGCCAATAGGAGACTGATCCCTGGTGAGCCAACACACGACTTCTCAGCTAGTCCCTCTCTCTTCTGAGTCGATGGCCCGCGGCGCCGTCGACGCCCTGGGCGGGCCGACGGGGCGTTTTGCTCGCTCGGCCCACTCCGGGTGGTGGACTCCACTGCGAGTGATCATCACGCTGGCGTGGACATTCCTGGCGTTTGGGTTCTTGAGTAAGGCAACCTGTGCCGGTAGTCGCAGGGGCGAGGATGGCCTCATTAGCCTGAATTGGGACGGTAACCGTCAGTACACGTCCTTCTGCTACAACGACATCATCCCGCTCTACGGGGGCCGTGGACTAGACCAGCCGGGCTTCCCCTATGCCTATTCCTGGGTTGAGGGGGATATCACGCGCTACATGGAGTACCCCGTATTGGCGGGTATGTTCCAGGGCGCCGTCGGTTGGCTGGCGCGCACCACCTATCCGGCCGTCGAGTGGATTGGGATTGCCGATGTCAGTTGGTACTTCGGGTTGACCGCGCTCATCATGTCCCTCGTGTGGGTAGGCACCGTGGTTATGGTCTTCCAGCTCACGGGCAACCGAGCGTGGGACACGGTCCTCATGGCAGCTAGCCCCCTCGTGGTCATACATGCCTTTACCAATTGGGACATCCCGTCGGTGGCGTTCATGGTCGGCGCCCTGCTTGCGGTGACCAAGCGTAAGAACTGGCTCGCCGGCATCCTCATCGGGCTCGGCACGGCCTTTAAGCTGTGGCCCCTGTTTATTCTGGGTGCCTTTCTGGTGCTGGCCATCCGCAACAAGCGCTGGTCGCCGTTCATCAAGATGTTCGTGGCAACTATTGCGACGTGGCTCGTGGTGAACCTTCCCGTGGCGGAGGCCTATCCCGAAGCTTGGCGTGAATTCTTCCGGCTCAACCAAGAACGTGGTGCGGAGTGGACTACCATCTACGCGCTCTTGAGCCGCGTGACGGGCGTGAGCTTTGAGGCCGAATTCCTCAACACCTTCTCGCTCGTGGCGTTCCTAGTGAGCTGCGGGGCGATTGCCATCCTGGGCCTCAAGGCGCCGCGGGCGCCGCGAGTGGCTGAAATGATTTATCTCATCATCATGGCCTTCTTGATCTTCAACAAAGTGTGGTCCCCGCAGTACTCGCTGTGGCTGGTGGTGCCGGCGCTCTTGGCGCTTCCGCGGTGGCGGCTGATCTTTAGCTGGGCGCTTGCCGACGCCCTCCTCTGGCCCATCCTTACCTGGCACATGCTCGGCTCGGAGAACAAGGGCCTGCCGCACGAGATGCTGGACATCGCGGTGATTACGCGCGATGGTTTCATCATCGCCATCGGCGTGCTCATCATCCGTCAGATGTGGGGCAAGTCGGAAGACAAGGTCCGTGCCGCGCACGGTGGCAGGGATCCACTGGCGGGGGACTTTGCGCGATGACCATAACAATCGTGGGCATCATCTCCATCACGATAGGTTTCTTGTGCGTATTGGGTGCCTATTACCTGTTTCAGCGTTCTGACGACCGAACCTGGCCCATCATGCTGGGGTTGCTGGCTCTGCTTTTCCTTACGGTGATACCTGCGAGTTCGGCAATCTTCGTCGCCGCGACTCACTAGGGGGCGGCCGAGGAGACAAGGGATTTCCTTTTCCGCCGGTCAGTGCGGTACTGTGTGAGGGTTGCTTGACGCAACAGACCCTCCTGCCATATCCGCAAAGGTGATATGGCCGATACCAATTACTAGACCATAGGAGGTGATGAGGTCCGTGCGTCACTACGAAGTCATGATCATTCTGGATCCCAATCAGGATGAGCGCACCGTAACCCCGTCCCTAGACAAGTTCCTCGAAGCAATCCGCAAGGATGGCGGCAAAGTCGAAAAGGTTGACGTGTGGGGCAAGCGCCGTCTTGCATACCCGATCAACAAGAAGGAAGAGGGCATCTACGCAGTCGTGGATCTGGAGTGCGAATCCCACTCCGTTCTCGAGCTCGATCGCCGTCTGAACCTGAACGACTCCATTCTGCGTACCAAGGTTCTGCGCACCGACAGCAAATAGCGGATACTGGGTTTCGAGCAATCCACGTAACCGATATTAAGGAGTAAAGACATGGCTCAGGGAGATACCAATATCACGGTCGTTGGCAACATTGTCGCCGACCCGGAACTGCGCTTCACCCCGGCGGGTGCCGCAGTGGCAAATTTCCGTGTTGCCTCCACCCCGCGTCGCTATAATCAGCAGACTTCCCAGTGGGAGGATGGCGAGGCCATGTTCCTCACCTGCAACGTGTGGCGCCAAGCCGCAGAAAACGTTGCGGAGACCCTGACCAAGGGCATGCGCGTTATTGTTACTGGCCGTTTGCGTCAGCGCTCTTACCAGACTCGTGAGGGCGAGAACCGTACTGTCTTTGAGATCGAGGTCGATGAGGTCGGCCCGTCCCTGCGTTATGCAACCGCTCAGGTAAACCGCAAGTCCGGTAACGGTGGCGGAAACTATGGCGGCGGCCAGCAGCAGGGTGGCGCTAACTACGGCGGCGGCAACCAAGGCGGTTTCTCCGGAAACCAGGGTGGTTTCTCTGGAAACCAGTCCCAGTCTTCTGCCCCGCAGCAGTCCCAGCAGTCGGCTCCGAGCAACGATCCGTGGAATTCGGCACCTCAAGCGGGAAGCTTCGGTGGTGCGGATGCAGAACCCCCGTTCTAAGACTGTCACGCAAGTATTCATTTAACTCAATTGAAAGGCAGGGATCATGAAGCTGATCCTCACCGCTGCCGTTGAGAACCTCGGCGCCCCCGGCGAAATTGTAGAGGTTAAGGACGGCTACGGACGTAACTACCTGCTTCCGCGCGGCCTGGCAATCGTTGCCACCCGCGGTGCTGAGAAGCAAATCGAGGGCATCAAGCGCGCCCAGGAAGCTCGCGCAATCCGCGACCTGGACCATGCACGCGAGATCCGTACCCAGCTGGAGGAGCTCAAGGACGTCAACGTCCCCGTGAAGACCTCCGAGTCCGGCAAGCTCTTCGGCTCCGTGTCCGCAGAGGACATCGTGAAGGCCGTTGCCGCCGCTGGCGGCCCGAAGCTGGACAAGCGCATCGTTGTGTTTCCCAAGGGCCTGGTCAAGAAGACCGGCAACTACCAAGTCGAGCTGAAGCTGCACGCTGACGTTATCGGCAAGGTGAACTTCTCGGTCGTCGCTGCCTAAGAACTAAGGCGCACGACGGTCACCCTCCGTCCAGCCGCGTGTGAGGCGCGGCGATGGTACGCAGGTAAGTGACCCTCAGACAACAGCAAGGTTTAAGGCCGTGCTCCTCCCACTATGTGAGGTGGTGGAAGGTGCACGGCCTTTAGCCGTTTTAGGCATGCGGGGTGAGGAATCGTCGCCAAGCATGGCATGTGGATAACTCGCGGAACCTGTGGATAAACCTGTGTGCAGTTTACAGTGAGTTTACTCACGCCGCCTTTTGTTAACCCGCAGGTAGCGCCGATTTCGGGTTGAAGGCCCTACTTTTTCACGGGTTTTGTGCGTATATTCACACCTCAAAAAACATGCTCTGAACTGCGGTAATTATCTTGGCTGGTCACGGGCTTGCAGAGTTATCCACAGGCCTGACCTCGTGCTTTGCGGAGCCTTCGTTGGCTGAGCTGGTAATTCCACAGGGATCTGTGGATAACTGTGGGAGTTATGCCCAAGGGGCAGTGTCCATTGCCTCGGCTACACTGTTGTGTACTACGCGCGGTTGCCGCTTGGCACTGCCTTAAAGCCTGGCCGTCCGGCGCGGATAGAAGCTGAGATTTTCAGGGGCGGTCAGGGTGGGATCGATGAACGGTGGGATTGATGGACAATGACTAATGCCAGTTTTGATGACGATCAGGTTCCACCGCCGCCTGAACCGGTAGAGGAGGAACCCCGCCGCTCCTACCGTCAGGAGGAGCCGAAGCGTTACGGCGAATTCCGCCAGCCACCCGCGGACCGGGAAGCGGAGCAGGGCGTTCTTGGCGCTATGCTCTTGAGCCCGAACACGGTGATGGAGGTCATTGAAGAGCTAGAGCCGGAGGATTTTTACTACCCCGCGCACACGCTCATCTATCAGGCCATGATTGACCTCTATGCCGCGGGCACCGATATTGATGCGGTGATTGTGGCGGCTCGGCTCGATCGCTACAACAACCTTGAGCGGGTCGGCGGTGCGCCTTACCTGCACACCCTGCTGGCCACGGTGCCGACCGCCGCTAACGCTCGCTACTACGCGGAGATCGTGGCGGAAAAGGCGGTGTTGCGCAAGCTGGTCGACGCCGGAACCAGAGTAGTGCAGCTCGGCTTTCAAGGCTCCGAGGACATGGAGATCGAATCGGTTCTGGACCGCGCCCAGCAGGAAGTCTTCGCGGTGGCGCAAAAGAAGACCACCGAGGACTACCGGGCACTGAGCGATCTTATCGATCCCACTATCGACGAACTCGCCGCCCTGCAGCAAAACGGTGTGGAATCGGGCGTGCCCACCGGATTCATCGACTTGGATAACCTGACCAATGGCTTGCGCGCCGGTCAGATGATTATCGTCGCCGCCCGTCCTGGCGTGGGTAAGTCAACGCTGGCCATGGACTTCATGCGCTCGGCATCTCTGCAGCACAACAAGACCTCCGTGGTGTTCTCCTTGGAGATGTCCGCCTCGGAGATCGTCATGCGCTTGCTGTCGGCGGAGGCGGAAGTGAAGCTGTCGGATATGCGCGGCGGGCGCGTATCGACTGAGGACTGGGCAAAGATCGATGACACCCTCAACCGCATCCAGGATGCGCCCCTGTTTATCGATGATTCCCCGAACCTCACCATGATGGAGATTCGTTCGAAAGCCCGCCGCCTCAAGCAGCAGCACGGGCTCGACCTCATTGTGCTGGACTATATGCAGCTGATGTCCTCGGGCAAGAAGGTGGAATCCCGCCAGCAAGAGGTCTCGGAGTTCTCCCGCCAGCTCAAGCTGCTGGCCAAGGAGCTCGAGGTCCCGCTCATCGCGATTTCCCAGCTAAACCGTGGCCCAGAGTCCCGTACCGATAAGAAGCCACAGCTGGCGGATCTGCGTGAATCCGGCTCGCTCGAGCAGGACGCCGACATGGTTATGCTCCTGTATCGCCCGGACTCACAGGACCGCGATGATCCCCGCGCCGGTGAGGCGGACATCATCTTGGCAAAGCACCGTGGCGGACCGATCGACACAGTGAAGGTGGCGCACCAGCTGCACTACTCCAAGTTCGTCAACATGGCGCATGGTTAAATCACAGGTCCACCACGGCGTTGGGGTCACCCAACCGTGGGCTGAGAATGACTAAGACTAGGACCTGACTTTCCAGGTACGGGGGAGCGTGCTTTTTAAGAGGCTAAGCGCCTATTGAGTGAGGCTGCATGCTGCGGAATTTCTTCCATCGTCAGCATCGAGATATCGAGATCGCCACAAAATTCACGGAACTGCTGGTAGTTCTTCTTCTGCGCTGACGAGTTCGGCAATGTGGTGACAGCGACGATATCCAATTCGCGAGGAACAGAGATTAAAGTCTCACCAGCAGTAAGCTCACCGCCCGCCTGCTGCAACTTGTCCACCTTGAGCGTCCAAGAATCAATGGCCGCGCGCGTGATATTCGCATCAGAAGACCGGAAGTTAAATGCCTGATTAAGCTCGATAACTTCCTCATCATCGACAACCGCCAAAGTTAGATCCAGCTCGCGCCGGGCAACTTGGACGTCGGCGTCAAAGATGGTTGCTTTTTCCAGGCTTGGGAGTTGCTCGTATTGTTTGCGGATAAAGCGTCGTACCTGTCTGACGTCTTGTTGATGCTTGCCGGTGGGGGCTTCGCCAATGAGGGTCGAAAACAGTAGGTCGGTGGCCTCATTGAGGTTTGCAGCGTCCATGCTTTGCATGGGGTGAACCTTGATGAGGTTGTTCCAGTGTCCGCTAATGAATTCGAGATAGCTCGACAGCGTGTGTTGCCCGTCAAGGTTGAGCGGCTCGGTTGTCGTTGTCAGCTTCTTGAGGTCGGCTTTGAAATGTTGCAGGGCTCGCCGGATGGCCTCGGGAAAGTCGGAATCGTGGTGGATACCGCGGTCGGAGCGGAAATGATTCTTTGTTTCGCCTGTTGCGGCATCGATGACGATGACACCGACGCCGATCGTGGTGATGCCCATGGGGCGGGGAACCACGCTTACGGTCCAGTAGTCGAATCTCATGTCATTGTCCTTTGCGGTGTTTGTACGAGCGTAGGAGCTCCCGAGCGTAGTCCTTGCGAGAGAGGACGTAGTTCATGAGTTTGTCAGTCTCATGCGCAGGTATTGCCCATTCTATTGGTAGTGCTTCTTGCAATTCTTCTCGTAGGGTGGTGTCGAGGTTGTCGAGTGCGTTGATGGCTTTGTCCCACGAGCTGTTGGGAATTTCGGTGCGCAGTAGAGGAATGCGTGCGGTGCCGCCTGCGCGTTCTGGCGGGGTTAGTTGCCAAGGGTAGGGCTCCGAGTCGAACCAGAGCCCGTGGTCGATGGACCAGATGGAGTTATCGTCATCGTTGTCCGTGAGGATTTGGAGGTCTTCCTGAACATTGCACAACAACCACAGTGCTATCAGCTTCGGGATGTGGTTGTAGTTGGCGTCGTCGTTAACGTAGGGGATGACTCCGAACCCTTGGTGCAGTGTAGCAGTGTGGAGATTGAGCGAGCCGAAGAGTGGAGTCCCGGTGAGCCTGTATCTCCATATTGATTCTCCAATCATGTGTCCGTGTAGTGACTCGGGGACGTAGATAATTTTCCATGGGCGGATGTGGGCGCCCAGGCGCAGACCGACGATGCTTGCAGCAACTTCGTTGACTACGGCTTCGCGCCCATGGTCACTTTCTATGCGTTTGCACCAGTATTCGTTGCCGTCGTCGGCCTTGCCGAGGAACGGCCGGGTGCCAGTGTGGAAGGCGACTCTTCCGGGGATTTGTAGGTAGGTCTTTTCTTCACGGCTGCGTCGGGCATCGATAGAGATGACGTTGTTGGTGTTCATTGCAAAGCCTTTGCGAGAGGGGTGAGCGGAGTACAAGCCTGCGGGTCTAATGGGAACAGGAAATTTGGGCGTAGTTGCCTATTCGGGGATTATCTGTGTCTACCGCGGCCGTTTTGTGGTCGTGAGGTTTAGAGCGCCAGTAGTGGCGGCTACGACCGATGGGATGAGGATTAGGGTGCTCAGTTCCGTAGTGAGTGTTAGCCTGAACGCGACGATTCCAGAGACGATGCCGAGGGCTAGGAGGATAACACTGTAGATATCGATGACCTTTTTGAGCGTGATGAATCGGGTTTGGACCTATTAGCCTGAGTCCGGTTCTTGAGCGTCACGGGTCTTTTCCTCCTTTTGGATTTTCAGAATAGTCCACTTTTTGTTGGTGCGACCATTCTTTGTGACTTTGTCCTCACGGATTTTGAGGTTGTATGAATCAGTTCCATTGAGGTTGAGACCTTCCACCATCGAAACAAGTCGAAGCGCGCTAGTTGACGTCAAACCAAACTTAGATCATGGGTGGATGAGAAATGTCACTCTTAACACCTCAATATCGTCATCGCAGCATTAGCCAGGGCACACCTGATGGAAACCCGCAGTGGTTACTCCAACAAACGCCTCGTGAGAACACTCAAGAAATACCGCAACTTTTGATTCGTTGTTGGCGGCGAAACCGTCCACGCCGCCGTACCACCTCCACTCGGCCTCACCGTCACCATCCAAGCAATCACCGGCCAAGAACTCTCGCACTAAGTTGGTCTAAGTCGGGTTCGTCAACATGGCGCACGGTTAAATTACAGGTCCACCACGGCGTTGGGGTCACCCAACCGTGGGCCGAGAATGACTAAGACTAGGAAGACGGCTGCTGCGGCGAGTGCGAGCCACCGCCACACGGGGAAGAAGCGCTCGCCACACAGCCGGGCAAACCCTGCTCCGATCAGCGCGCCGAGGGTATTGAAGATGAGGTCATCGATATCGGTGCGCCCCAGGGCGAAGGCGTACTGTGCTGTCTCCAGCGCCAGGCTCAGCGCGAAGCCCCACGCGGCCGTGGCCTTGAGTGAACGGCACATGCTGAAGACGAGCATTCCGAAGGGAATGAAGAAAGCGGTATTGCCCGCGTACTCAAAGAGCGGGCCAAACCAGGTGCCGCCGGAAAACTCATCGAGCGGAACCAAGCGCAGATCGCGGACACGCTGGTTCTCTGGCTTCCAGAGGTAACTAATCTGAAAGAAGGACTTCAGCGTAGTCAGCGCAACCATGACCGCGACCCACGCGCCAAGGGCGACCCTATTGAGCAAGGGTCCTACCCTTGAATTCTGGCAGGGTCAGCGCCGCGACAGCAGCGGTGCCGAAGGCGGCCGCGAAGAGGACGAAGAGCCAGCCCGTTCCTGCCACCGCGATGAGCGGCGGAACGATGAGCGGCGCCAGGATGGATGCGAGCCTGCCGAAGCCGGCGGCAGCACCCGTACCGCGCCCGCGCAGCGCGGTGGGATAGAGCTCGGGACCGATGGCGTACAAAGCACCCCACGCGCCCAAGTTGAAGAAGGACAGCAAACAACCGGCCAGGATGATCGTGGCCTCAGTGCTGGCAAAGCCATAGAGACCTGCGGAAAGCGCGGAGCCCACGAGGAAGGCAGCCAGCGTGGTGCGGCGCCCCCATACTTCGATGAGCCAGGCCGCGGCGGCGTAGCCGGGCAGCTGGGCCAGGGTGATAATCAGCGTGAAGCTGAAGGACTTCACCAGGGAGAATCCGTCGGCGACCAGCAGCGAAGGAATCCAGATGAAGGCGCCATAGTAGGACAGGTTGACGCAGAACCAGATGGTCCACAACGCGAGAGTGCGCCCGCGCAGGGACGGCGACCAGATGCTGGCGGCGGTGACGTCTTCCTCGGAGTAGGTCGGTGCCGGGGTCGTGCGGTCGATGTCCGTCGAGTCCACCTCTGCCTCAAAGGAGGCGACGATCTCCTCTGCCTCCTCGTGGCGGCCTTTCGACTCTAGGAAGCGCACCGATTCCGGCAGGTGGAGGCGTACGAAAAGTGCATAAAGGGCGGGGACCATGCCGAGAGCGAGCGCCCAGCGCCAGCCGCTTTCCGACGCCCCCACAACAAACGTTCCAACTACCGCGGCCAGGATCCAGCCCACCGCCCAGAAGGCCTCCAGCAAGACCACCATGCGCCCGCGGACCTTGAGCGGGGCGAACTCGGAAATCAACGTGGAGGCCACCGGCAGCTCGGCGCCCAGGCCGAGTCCGATGAAGAAGCGCAGGACGATGAGAAGCGTGAGGCCTGTCGCCAGGGCGGAAGCTCCCGTGGCGAGGCCATAGACCAGCAGCGTCAGCGCAAAGACGTGGCGGCGGCCGAACTTATCGGCCAAGAGGCCGCCGAAGGTAGCGCCCAAGGCCATGCCGATGAAGCCCACGGACGCCAGCCACGAGGATTGGGTCGGCGTGATTCCCCAGTGCACGGCCAAAGCTGCCATGATGAAGGAGATGAGGCCCACGTCCATGGCGTCGAGCGCCCAGCCGATGCCGGAGCCGAAGAGGAGACGTTTGTGTTTTCCAGTGACGGGAAGGCGGTCGAGCCTCTCCGTGCGAGAGATAGAGCGATGATCAAGACGATTCATGCAGGCTAAGCATACTCTGACGGATGAAAGCTTTTCAGGCGCAAAGAGTTACTGACTACAAAAACCGAACTCAACGCCATGGCTATACCCGCGAAAAGGGGGTTGAGCAGGCCAAAAGCGGCAACAGGTAGAAGAATAATATTATAGGCGAAGGCCCAAAATAGGTTGCCTTTGATGATGCGCAGGGTACCGCGGGCCAGGCGTACGGCATCGGCGACGGAGCGCAGGTCGTTATTCATCACCGTGATATCAGAGGCCTCGATGGCGACATCAGCCCCAGCACCCATCGCGATGCCGAGGTCCGCCTGTGCGAGTGCCGCGGCGTCGTTCACGCCATCGCCGACCATGGCCACGGTCTTTCCTTGCTGCTGAAGCTGGGCTACAGCGTCCACCTTGTCAGAGGGCATAACCTCTGCTGTCACGTTGGCTTCATCAATGCCTACCGCCCGCGCCACCGCGTGGGCTGCACTGGCATTGTCCCCTGTGAGCAGATGGGGTGTAAGGCCTAGGTTCTGGAGGGCGGAGATGGCGGCGGCTGCGGACTCCTTAACGCGGTCCTGTAGCTCGATGGTCCCCACCACGTCATCCGCCGCGTAGACGCCGACCTGCGTCCCAGTGCCGTCGTAGCCCGCAGGCGGGCGTCCCACCCGCACGCGGGTACCTTCAACGGTTGCTTCGATCCCTTGGCCCGCTAGCTCGTGGTAGTTCTCGGCTGCAGGGGTGTTGCCGTCGTAAGCCGCGCGGATGGCTCGCGCGATGGGGTGCTCGGAGCCCTGCTCCACGGCGGCAGCAAGACGGAGAACCTCCTGCTCTGAGTGCCCCGCAGTGGCCTGAACCGCCGCTACTGACATCTGGCCTTCGGTGATGGTGCCCGTCTTATCCAGAACGATGGTGTCGATCTGGCGGGTCGATTCGAGGATCTCCGGGCCCTTGATGAGTATTCCCAGTTCGGCGCCGCGCCCGGTGCCCACGAGGATTGCGGTGGGCGTCGCCAAGCCCATGGCGCAAGGGCACGCAATGATGAGGACGGAGACGGCGGCCACGAAGGCCGGGGCAACTCCGCCGACCCACAGGTGCGCTAAGAGCGCGAGGATAGCGATGCCGATGACGATGGGCACGAAGACAGCGGCGATGCGGTCGGCGAGGCGCTGCACTGGGGCCTTCGAGGTCTGGGCTGCGGTGACGAGCGCGCCCATCTGGGCAAGGACGGTGTCGGAGCCGACGCGGGTGGCGCGCACCTCAAGCCGCCCGGAGGCGTTGATGGTTGCGCCCGTCACCGTGCTGCCGGGTGAAACCTCAACCGGCAACGATTCGCCGGTGAGCAGGGATTCATCTACGGCGGAATGTCCGTTGAGGACCACGCCATCAGTGGCGATCTTCTCACCGGGACGAACCACAAAAACATCGTCCACGTGGAGATCACTGGCAGGAATGCGGGTTTCGGTGCCGTCGCGAAGCACGGTGGCTTCTTTAGCCCCCATAGTCAGCAGCGTGGTGAGCGCCTCGGAGGAGCGGCCCTTTGCCTTGAGCTCAAACCAGCGCCCAAGCAGCAGGAACGTAATGACCATCCCCACTGATTCGAGGTAAATGTGGTCCATCTGCGCGTCATTGGAACGCAGCGTCATATGCATGGTCATGCCGGGCATGCCGGCGTTGCCGAAGAAGAGCGCGTAGAGCGACCAGCCAAAGGCGGCGGTGGTGCCCAACGTGATGAGCGTGTCCATCGTGGCGGCGCCGTGCTTCAGGTTGGCCCACGTGGCGCGGTGGAAGGGCGCGCCTCCGATGACGTAGACGAGCGTTGTGAGTACCAGGCAGGCCCACTGCCAGTTCTGGAATTGGAGGGCCGGGACCATGGAGAGGAGCATCACGGGCAGCGAGAGCGCCGCAGAGACGAGCGTGCGCTGCAGGATGTCGGAAGCCTCACCCTCGCGGGCGGTGTCCGCCGTGCTTGCCGACGCCTCCCCCTCATCGTCCACCGCAAAAGCCCCGTAGCCTGCGCCTTCGACGACGTCGATGAGATCGGCGGGGGTTGTTGTGGCTGGGTCATAGCTCACGGCGGCAGATTCCGTGGCGAAGTTGACCGTGGCTTCGACGTTGTCGAGCTTGTTGAGCTTGCGTTCAACTCGGGATGAGCAGGAGGTGCAGGTCATCCCGGTGATACCGAGGGTGAGGCTGGTGGTCATGATGCTTAGGCCAACTCGTAGCCGGCTTCGGCGATGGCAGCGGCGACCTGGTCATCGCTAAAGCCCTCACCAGTCACGGTGACGGCGCCGGTGGTGTGGTCAGCGGTAACGTCGGTGACGCCCTTGATCTCCGAGATCTCTTCCTTCACGGAGAGTTCGCAGTGGCCGCAGGTCATGCCGTTAACGGTGTAGGTGGTGGTGCTCATGGTCGTGATCAGACTCCTTGAGTAGTGGGTAGATACACCGTTGAGCGTATACCCCCTAGGGGTATAGGTGCAAGGAATAATTGGGCTTTGTGTACCGTTGAGAGTTGAAAGAACCTACAAATTTCCCGAAACAGATAGGAAGAGACATGGCAACGATTGACATCACTGAAGAGACGTTCCAGGAGACCATCTCCGGCGATGGCATCACTCTCGTGGATGCCTGGGCGGAATGGTGCGGTCCGTGCAAGCGCTTCGGCCCGGTCTTTGAGAAGGCATCCGAGGAGCACCCTGATGCCACCTTTGCCAAGCTGGATACCGAGGCAAACCAGGACCTTGCGGTGAAGCTCCAGATCCAGTCCATTCCGACGTTGATGGTCTTCCGCGATGGCATCCTGGTTTTCCGCGAGGCTGGGGCCCTGCCGCCGGCAGCCCTGGAAGATCTCATTAGCCAGGTCAAGGCCCTCGATATGGATGAGGTCCGCGCCCAGGTGGAGAGCCAGCAGGCCGAATAATTCCGGATAGTTCGTCTATAAGGCGGTCGAGATGGGCCGCTGCGCGCGCTTTCCTGTGAGTATCGCTACACTCGCAGGAAAGCGTCTTTACATATAAAGCACTAACGAGCGCTGCATTGATTACTGCTGCAGGAACCACTAAGGAGTGAGCGCAATGGCAAACCCATTCAGCAAAGGTTGGAAGTATGTGATGGCTTCTTTCGATCAGAAGATCGATGAGAACGCTGATCCCAAGGTTCAAATCCAGCAGGCCGTGGAAGGTGCAAAGGAACAGCACCGCCAGATTTCCGAGCACGCAGCGGAGATTATCGGCCGCAAAACCCAGCTGGAAATGCAGCTCAACCGCCTAGTGAAAACTCAGAAGGACTACCAGGATCAGACGCGCCGGGCCTTGGAGTTGGCGGACGCTTCCGAGGATCCGCAGAAGGCCGCCGAGTACAACCAGGCAGCGGAGGTTGTGGCGAGCCAGCTGGTCGCCGTAGAAAATGAGCTGGCGAATCTGAAGTCCCAGCACGAGGCTGCCGCGCAAGCGGCGGAGCAGGCAAAGGCCCAGCAACAGCAGTCGGAGGCCCGACTGAAGGAGCAGCTCGCGCAGGTGGACCAGTTGCTGTCCCAAGCCGATCAGGCGGCGATGCAGGAGAAGAACGCTGAGGCTCTGGACTCCATGAATGAGCTCAAGCCGGATGACTCGACGCCTACGATGGATTCGGTACGCGCCAAGATTGAGAAGCGCTACGCTGATGCGCTCGGCGCCCAGGAGCTGCACCAGGCAGCTGGTGGTAGCCGGATTCAGGAGATTTCGGCGGCGGGACACGATATGGCCGCTATGTCCCGCTTGGATGAGATCCGCGCTGAGATGGCCAAGAACAAGGAGCTGGAAGGCTCATCCTCCAAGACCATAGAGGAGCTCGAGGCCGGCGCCGAAGCCAAGGACGCTGAGGATAAGTAGTAGCCAGCGCGAAAAGGGGCCTTCTGGAGCAGGCCGCATTCTGCGGCCAGGGGATTTCACCACCCCGCGCTCCAGAAGGTCCCTTTATTAAGGTCCCTGTGCGCCTCGACGGTCTAGCTGCCCTGGCGGCGGATATTGATAAGCACGCCGCGGATGCCGGAGTGGAAGCCATCGCGGAGGTTCACGCGCTGGGTTTCGGTGAGCGTGTACTCGTGCAGAGTCTCGCAGGCGAACTGTAGCAGCGGACGGTCGATCTCCGGCGGCAGACCGCCGCCGGAAAGGAGATGGGCTTGGTCGCGCTGATCGGCGCTCGCGGCGTTGTCGAACCACCACGAGGCATATTGCTGCCCCACGTCAAAGGGGGACTGGAAGCCGGCGGAGCTCCACACTTCCTCGGGGAGGGGAACATACTTCGAGCGCAGCTTGCGGCGCGGCGCCATCATCGACGGCTTGGGCGCGGCCGGTTTGGGGGCAGGCTTCGGGGCTTCGGAGCCCGTTTCCTCTTCTGCGTCCGCGGGCTTCTGATCCGCGGCGCTGGGCTTTGTGGCTTGTTCGCCGCAGGGGGCGGGCTCCTCTTCGTCGGCGGGGGCGCTCGGTGCTGCCGACTCTGGGTGCGAGGCGGTGGCAGCCACGTCTTGCGCCGCGGCGGAAGGTGTTGCCGGCCCAGGCTTTGGCGCAGAGGGGAAGGCAGCTTGTGCTTCGGTAGGTTCGTCGCACTCTGGGGCGTCCTCGGTGGCGGAATCGCTAGCGTCTTCGCTTCCTTCTCCGGTGCTCTGGGGCTCGCGGATGGTCGGCGGCAGCGGGCCTTCAAGGACCTCGAGCTCCATCGCGTCGGCGAAGTCCTCCCGCGGATCGAGGATCGTGGTGGAGTCGCAGGCATGGCGCAGAGCTGAAGACATGGAGTCCCAACCGAAGCCATAAAGGTGCACGCGCACACCGTTGTTCACGGCTTCCTGGACCCCGGGAATCATGTCTGCGTCGCCGGAGACCAAGACGAAATCCGTGACTTGGCCCTTCATGGCGGAAACGATCATATCGGCGACGAGGCGGGTGTCCACGGCTTTCTGGGTTCGCCGTTCGCCCCATTCGATGAGTTGACCGGTGCGCAATTGGACGCCATCGCAGACCCGCAGCGCTCGCTGGTAACGGTGGGGGCCGGTATCGGGGATTCCGTCGTACCAGTATTGGCGGTGGATGGGGTTGCCTACTTGGTTCTCAATCATGGAACCAAGGGAGCTGACTACTTCGGGTAAATCAATCTCTAGCTGGGCGCGGGCCCCCGTCTCCCAAGAGTTATAAAAGCTGGCCAGTAGGTATGACGTGTCAACGAAGACAAGTGTTCGTTCAAGCATGGCTCCTAAATTCCGTTCTATTTCTTCTAACTAATTTTCTAGGGTCACTTCTGTGAGATCTTCCAGCCTAGGGCCGGTGTAGTCCAGTGTGCCCCATTAGTCACAAAACGTCGATAACCCCGAGGAAATTCCCAGGTCAATGGCGTTGCCCAAGGGGGGCTTGCGAGGGTTTCGGTGTGGTTATATGGTTAGTTACATGAGTAACCAACCAACGAGGAGGCCGGCATGGACAACTCTGCCCAGCCGCTCTTCCGGCAGATAGCGGTGCTCATCGAGGACGCCATTATTGAGGGCACTCTCGCCGAGGGTGCGCAGGCGCCATCCACTAATGAACTTGCCGCCTTTCATAGCATCAACCCCGCCACTGCCCGCAAGGGGCTGACCCTCCTCGTAGATCTAGGAATCCTGGAAAAGCGCAGGGGGATAGGAATGTTTGTCACCTCAGGTGCAGCCGAGAAGATCCGCGCGCGGCGTCGCCAAGAATTCGCGGCCGAGTACGCCGCGCCGCTTATCGACGAAGCCGTGCACCTGGGCTATACCCGCCAGCAACTCCACGACCTCATCGACCTTGTCGCAGAAAGCCGAGGACTCTACTCATGATTTCCACTCCGCACTTCACCTTCAGCGACGGCCTTACGCACGGCCTCGTCGGCCCCAATGGCATTGGCAAAACCACCTTGATGCGTAAAATCGCCGGTCAGCTGAATGCTTCCGGCATCACCGTCGATGGTGACAAGCCTTACGACAATGAAAAAGTCCTCAACAAGATCGTCCTCATGGGCATTGATAACCCCCTGCCTGAAGGCTGGAATATGAAGAAGGTCTTCACGGTATGCAGCCTGCGCTGGCCCACCTGGAACAAGACGCGCGCCGCGGAACTGGTCGAGCGCTTCGAGCTTCCGATGAAGAACTACTCGGGCCTCTCCCGCGGGCAAAAGTCCGCGGCGAGCTTCATCGTTGCGGTGGCTTCGGGGGTGCCGTACATGCTTCTCGACGAGCCCTATCTCGGCCTCGACGCTTCCAAGCGGGAAGTATTCTATGAGGTCTTGCGCGAAGAGCATGGTCGCACCATTATCGTCTCCACCCATCACCTCAACGAGCTTTCCGGTTTGCTTGATACCGTAGCCCTGATGGGGGAGAACCCGCTCTCCGGCCCCATCGATGAGTTTATCGAGGGCGTCGTCCAGCTCACCGGCTCTGCCGAAGCCCTCGACCGCGCGTTGGGGCGCTTGCAGCTCCCGGTGCTCGAGCGCGAAACCTCCGCCGTGGCGGACCGAGCGCTTGTCGACGCCCGCCCCAACCACACCGCCAGCGTCTTTGCCATGGCTCAGGAAATGGGGCTGCGTGCCACCGAGGTATCCCTCGAACAGGCAGTTCTGGCATTGGGGGAGGCGTGATGAAGCTGTATAGGCATATGGCGCTGAGCTGGAATAGCCTCTTCTTTGCCCTGTGGTTCGTCGTCTTGCCGGTGATCGGGATGGGCAGCGGGCGAGGGTGGGCCATCGGCTACTCACTCTTTATGGTGCTTACGGTCTATCTATCCCAGCCTGATTTCTCCCGCTATCTCACTTTTGGCCTCAGCTCGCGTATGTGGAACGGGCACCGGCGCATCAATGCCACCCTGACGCTTTTGTTGATTCTTGTTAGCGCGCCCTTAGCCTTTCCGTGGTGGGTTCTCATAGCGCCAACGGCAGCGTGGATTTTCTGCATGGCCAAGCGCGTCGAGCCATCACGACTGACCACTAGCTCCCTCATCGTAGGTAGCGATGGTGATTCTTCGACGGGCTGGTTCTCAGCGTCCCCGGTTTCGCAAATTGTGGTGCGCCCCCAGGTGCGCGCCTGGATGTGGACGGCGATCGGCATCGCCCTCGCGATCGCGGTGAACCTCGTGTTGATCAAGCTGTGGGATACCGGCGTGGGCATCGTGGGTGTCATTGTTACGTTGATTGTCCTGCCGCTAGTGGCTGATTCAATCCGCAGCTCACTCAAAGATGCAGTGGCCTTTGGACTGCCGCGCGGTGTGTGGGCCAAGGTCACTTTGCTGTGCACGGCAGTCCCCGTGGTCCTATCGGTCTTGGCCGATCTTGTATCCATGATGTGGACCGGCAATCCAGCCGGATTCACCATCGTGTGTCTTGCAACGACGTCACTACTTTTAACTTTCGCCATTACCGACAAACTGACGTGGCTCTACACCACTGCGCTAGCGGGAGTAATCGCCGCACTGTTCATAGCGTGGCTTATCAATCCCAGCGTTGCGATGGGGTGGGCGCTCACAGGGATGGCAATCATCTACGTCGTGTGGGTTGCCGTATATCCCCGGATGGCGAAGAGGACCAACGTGTTTAGCCCGGGGCTCATGGGCTGGTTTGGGGCACGCTGAGAGCCAGCCAATGTCTGCGTAAAAAGCTTGTCTTTGTGCACTTCAAGAAGGGGTAAAAACCTTCATTGAAGTGCATATTTGTGTTTTATCAAGGCCGTGTGTAACTTTATATGAGTCAGCGCGACCGACAGCGCCCCACAGGAACTGAGGTTCTTGGAGAGAGGCGGTAGGAAAACAGGCCCTGACAAAAAATGTTTTCTTTACTCACAGTACTGCGTACCGTCAAAGGCGTTCCGTATGACTGTGTGGTGACGATGTTTGAGAACTCAATAGTGTGCCAA
>NZ_KV797570.1:0-307 GCF_001809405.1 Corynebacterium sp. HMSC055A01
GAAGCACACACCAGTACGCCCCACAGACTGGGCAATGCCCAGTCTGCTGCAGACCTCCCAGAGCTTCTCACTGGTAAATTGCGTTCCGCGGTCAGCGTGAAACACCAGCCCATCAGGAACGTCACCGCGCAGTGTATGCGCCATCCGCAGGGCCCGTTCGACCAGGTGTGTGTCTTGCACGCTATCCATAGCCCAGCCCAGCACTCTGCGGGAATGACCGTCGCGGACCGCGCACAAATACAACCAGCCCTCACCGGTGCGCAAGTAGGTAATATCTGACATCCACACCCGGTTGAGCTCACCAGTA
>NZ_KV797571.1:0-265 GCF_001809405.1 Corynebacterium sp. HMSC055A01
GCATCAAGCCAGGACTGTTGCCGCTGGTCAGCACACGTACATGCAAAGAGCATCCCTGAATATGGCAGCGAAGCGACGAAAACACTGACTTTCGCACCCGGTGTGCCTGCCGGGTCGTACAGGCGCATCTTAGTCCCAGCCCAGTCCACCTGCATCGTATGCCCTGGTGCATGGGTGATCCGGGCGGTAAGCCCGGCCGCGTCGACATGGCAGGCAACCAATTGGCGGAACCGGTCGTAGCTGTAGTGACGCTGGCCCGGCTGGG